>JAHHOC010000241.1 GCA_018677115.1 Arenicella sp.
ATACTGTTTACCCTCGTGCGCATCCAGCCACTGACTGACCTTCTGGGTAGAACGGTTATGCACAAACAGATCGCTGTGCCCTGCGGCTGCAATGTGCGCGGCCATATTGGCACCCATACGGCCGAGGCCGGTAAATAGTACTTTTTTCATATTGCTTGTCGGATTGCCACGAATAGATTCAAAGCGTGATTCTAAAAGAGTTGATCGTACCCTGTCGCCAATTATTTAAATCGTTATAATTCGCCCGTCCAACACAAAGCATAGACTCATGAATACATTCTCCATCGACAGTATGTTCAAAGGTGCCGTGGCTATCGGCGAAGAGGTCACTATCAGGGGCTGGGTACGTACCCGCCGCACCTCCAAGGCCGGCATTTCCTTTATCGCCCTGCACGACGGCTCGTGTTTCGACGCGATGCAAATCGTGGTGCCGCAGGAACTGCACAACTACGACAGTGAAGTCATACACCTTGGTGCCGGTTGCTCAATTATTGCCCGTGGTCAGTTGGTTGAGTCTGAAGGAAAGGGGCAATCAGTGGAGGTGCAGGCAACCGCTATCGAAGTAATCGGCTGGGTAGACGATCCGGAGACATACCCGATTGCCAAAAAGCGCCATACCTTCGAATACCTGCGCAGCCAGGCCCACCTGCGTCCCCGCACCAATGCCATCGGCGCCGTGACCCGGGTCCGTAACACCGTAGCCAACGCCATCCATAACTACTTTTATGACAATGGCTACCAATGGATTAACACCCCGATCATCACTGACAGCGATTGCGAGGGAGCCGGCGAGTTGTTCCGTGTATCGACACTGGATTTCGCCAACCTGCCGCGCAACGACAAAGGCGAAGTGGATTTTGAGCAGGACTTTTTCGGCAGTGACAGCTTCCTGACCGTGTCCGGTCAGTTGAATGTGGAAGCTTATTGCCTGGCCATGTCCAGGGTATACACCTTCGGGCCGACGTTCCGGGCCGAGAACTCACATACCAGCCGGCATCTGGCCGAGTTCTGGATGGTGGAGCCGGAAATAGCCTTCGCAGACCTGAATGACAACGCAGCACTGGCGGAGGATTTTCTCAAGCACTGTATTAGGGCGGCGCTGGAACAACGCGCAGATGACATGGCATTTTTCCAGCAGCGTGTGGATAAAGAGGTGCTTAACCGGCTGCAGGCAGTACTCGATTCAGAGTTCGTGCATATGGACTACACCGATGCGGTCGATATTCTGCAAAACAGTGGCAAGAAGTTTGAATTCCCCATCGAGTGGGGGGCGGACCTGGCATCCGAGCATGAACGCTTTTTATCTGAGGAACACATCAAGGGCCCGGTGGTGATCAAGAACTACCCGAAAGACATTAAGGCCTTTTATATGCGCCTCAATGACGATGAAAAAACCGTGGCGGCGATGGATGTACTGGTGCCCGGTATTGGCGAGATCATCGGCGGCAGCCAGCGGGAAGACAGGTTGGACGTGCTGGACACCCGTTTCCCCGATAAAGAAATGGCTGAGCACCTGTGGTGGTACCGTGATTTACGCCGCTATGGCACGGTGCCCCATGCCGGTTTTGGTCTTGGCTTTGAGCGCCTAATCAATTACCTGACTGGCATGGAAAATATCCGTGATGTGATTCCCTTTCCGCGCACGCCGGGCTCAGCCCAATTTTGATTACTTACCGCCTTTCACTCCCGACAGGAGCAAAATTAATGCAGATCAACAAAGCAACTATAACCTTCGGCCTGATGCTCTTATTTTGTGGCCGCGTAGCAGCAGGAGACGTGGAGCAGAGCTACAGCGCAGGCGAGCAAGCACGTAAACTGGCGCAGCAGGCCATAATTGTGGATGGGCATATCGATGTGCCGTACCGGCTGCACGAAGCCTGGGTGGATGTAACCGGGGCCACCGAAAAAGGTGACTTTGACTATCCACGTGCCAAAGCAGGCGGGCTGAACGCACCGTTCATGTCAATTTATGTACCGTCGAAGCTGGATGGCACCGCGGAATCGACGCGCCGTGCGCACCAGCTGATTGACTACGTCGAAGCTATTGTCGGCCGTGCTCCCGATAAATACGCCATCGCCACTTCGCCCGATGAAGTCGAAACCCAGTTTGCACAGGGCCTTATCTCGCTGCCGTTGGGCCTGGAAAACGGCGCACCGATTAACAGTGACCCGGACAATTTGCGCCGTTTCTATCAGCGCGGCATACGCTATATCACCCTTACCCACGCCAAGAGTAACGAAATTTCCGATTCATCCTACGATGAAAAACGGCCATCGGACGGTTTGAGCCTGTTTGGTGAGATGGTGGTGGAAGAGATGAACAAGCTGGGCATCATGGTGGACATCTCCCATGTCTCCGATGAAGCGTTCTTCGACGCAATCAAAATAAGCAGTGCACCCATGATTGCCTCACACTCCTCGCTGCGGCATTTCACACCGGGCTTTGAGCGCAATATGAGTGACGATATGGTCAAAGCATTGGCCGCCAAAGGCGGCATTATCATGATCAACTTCGGATCTGCCTTTCTTGACGCAGATTCCCAGGCCTGGATGAATGCGCGCACCGAAGCCGCCAAACCGACCGAGGAAAAGTACGGTGAATACAGCGACGAACTAGCGGAATTCAAGAAAACCTACCGCGAACGAATTCCCATGCCCTTCGCTGATCTCGACAAAGTGGTAGAGCATATAGACTACGCGGTAAAACTGGTGGGCGTCGACCATATCGGAATCGGCTCCGATTATGACGGTGTGGGTGATTCCCTGCCGGCTGGACTAAAAGATGTGTCTACGTACCCGAATCTGGTGCAGGCTCTGCTGGACAAAAACTATTCTAGCGCTGACATCAAAAAAATCCTTGGTGGAAATCTGCTTCGCGTGTGGCGTGAGGTGGAACAGGTTGCGGATGAAGGCTGATGAAAAAGTTCCTGCTGGCATTGCTGGTATTGCTGTTTATTGGCGGCGTTTACCTCAAGGAAGGTAAGCAGCCACAGCCATTGCCGGCAAATACGCAAAGCGCCGAAATGCTTAAACCCGGCCCCTATCAGGTGCGCAAGCAAAAACTGACGCTAACCGATCAGGGGCGCAGCGTCACTGCCAATGGCGACTATGAAGGTGCTAAGCAAAGATCGTTCAAGGTGCTGGTATGGACACCCAAAACCAGACCCGACACGCCTCAGCCCCTGCTGATCTACAGCCATGGGTTCATGTCAAGCGGCCGCGGCGGAAGCTACCTTGGTGAACACCTGGCGAGCCATGGCTACACGGTGGCGGCACCCACCTTTCCATTAACTCATCTGGTCGCCCCCGGCGGCCCTAATATTGGCGATGTAATCAATCAGCCCGGTGATGTGAGCTTTATTGTTGATACATTGCTGGCGGGCAACGCCGATCCGCAAAGCGACTTCTACCAGCGCATAGATTCTGCCCGCATCGCTGCAGCCGGCCTGTCGCTGGGCGGCATGACCAGCGAGTTGGTTGCCTATCACCCGCAAACCGGCGATTCGCGGATCGCGGCTGCCATTTCCATTGCCGGCCCTGCCGATATGTTTTCGGAGCGATTTTTTGCACACCGTGCCATCCCTTTTATGATGGTGGCCACGCCGCAGGATGCGATGGTTGCCTATGATGCAAACGCAGCTAACATATTGGATAAAGTGCCGGGCGCAGTGCTGGTTACAATCGATAATGCCTCACACGCCGGCTTCGCCAGCACCGCAAAATGGCTGCGCTGGATGGATAACCCGGATTCGCTGGGTTGTGATTATCTGATGAAAAACATTGAGGACGTTGATGAGGACGATTGGTTAGATAGTATCGGCACCGCTGAAATGGGCGTAGTACCGGCCGATGTGTCTGCGACGTGCACTATGAATCCAATGCCGAAAACCATGAACCCGATTCGCCAGCACCAGCTTAATACGCTGGCCGTCAGCAGCTTTTTGTGGTGTCATTTTGAGCCGGACAGCTCGGTGGCGCAAGAAAGCTGTGATTTTCTCAACACGCGGTTTGCGCAGGAAATTCCTGAGGTGAGGGTCGACTTCTAGCGTCATCCCTAGCGCAACCAAACATCGCGACTGTGCGTCTTATAACAATTACCCACCGTACGGAGTCAATAATGAAATCAATAACACCCATTCTGCCGGCAGCGCTGTTAAGCATCAGCTTGTGGGCGGGTACTGCCACCGGAAAAGACTGCGATCACACACAGCTGGAAAAAAGAATTGTTGAACTGGGCGGAGTCGAAATCATAAAAGTAGCCGCCGGCGCCGGTTCGCTGGAAATCATCGGCGAAGATGACCGGGATGATATCCTGATCGATGCCGAAATGTGTTCAACTGACAAGCAACCGCTCGCTGACATGAGCGTTTTCTCCAAAGTGGAAAATGGCACCGCGCTGATAGAAACCAGATTCCCGAAGGATGATTCATGGTTCGGGGAACATACTGCGCGCATTGCCTTGACTCTGCTGGTGCCAGCTGCTGCTGTTCTCGATGTGGTCGACAGCAGTGGGAAAGCATTGATACAGAATGTAGGCAAATTAAACATGGTCGACTCCTCGGGCAGCCTGAAAATCGAAGACATAGACGGTGACCTGCGTGTGCGCGACTCTTCCGGCTCAATCAATATCGATCAAATCAAGGGTCAGGTGTTTGTGACCGACAGTTCCGGTGACATTAAGATCAGCGATGTGGAGCAGACCGTAGTGATCGAAGCAGACAGTTCCGGCTCGATTAAAATCAAGGATGTCGGCGGCGACATCGTGGTGAAAAAAGACAGCAGTGGCTCGATCGAAGTGAAGGACGTGGGCGGGGATTTCATCGTCGAAAAGGATTCCACTGGCGGCATCAGTCACAAGAATGTGGCCGGGAAAGTCCAATTGCCCGATTAAAGTAGTTGCGGCCTGCAAGGTGCGGCCTGCAAGGTGCCGCTCACAGAGCTAAGGCCCCCTAAGCAACAGGCCCGGGGGCTCGACAAATTTCCATCGTTCGGTCCGTAAACGGCATATCCCTATGCCACTCATGTCGGGAACGAATTTGGACGGTCGCACGACTGCATGGATGCGGGAGGTAGAATAATGC
>JAHHOC010000352.1 GCA_018677115.1 Arenicella sp.
CTTATACATAGCGGGTCTGAGCTTTTGCTTCGCTTATGTCAACTATTGTTAAAGGATACGGCGAGTTCCTTACCGGGTCGGCGCCTTGATCTATAGTGATCGGATGAAACGATAGCATAGAATTGTCATCGCTTCGCTGGTTGTTTTTGGGAGCAACATCGGATTAGCCGCAACGGGTTCGATCAGTGTATTAACCGACCCCGATGGCATGCTCGATTTCAACCAGGTGAGGGCATTGAATTTCGAGCCCATAGATGGTTTGGAGCTACGCAAGGGATTGTCCAACGACGTTTATTGGCTGAAAGTTGAGTCGTCGGCAATCACCCGCCGTGGTCATGTTTTATACAGTTGCGACACGCAACTTGACTATGTGGACGCCTATATTCCGACGAGCAGGGGTTGGAGAGAAGTTCATACCGGTTCCAACCGACCGTTTAACACCCGTGATCTTGATTATCCCTGTTTTGTATTTGACCTGTCGGCAGCGAGTCAGCCAGTGGCTTATGTTCGTATCGCCGCCGATCCTTTCCTGCGAGCCGCCTGGGATATCGTTCCCAAAGATGAGTTTGATCTGCAAATGGCACCGCAGGAAAAGGCGTATTCCCTCTACTTCACCTTTCTTGGACTATTTATCGGGCTTCACTTAATCGTTTATCTGGCGCTGCGCGACGATGCGTATGTTTATTATCTCGGCTATCTTGCCAGCGTCGGCTTTTTACTAAGTACCATGAGCGGTCATGCCAGCATGTTTATGTGGCCAAATACCGCTGTCGGGGCGGATTTGGCTCCGGTTGTGTTCGCGGTGTCCACGCTCGCATTCCTTTTGATGCTGGTGGAACGGTTGACCGAAATTGAGCGCTATAGCCCATGGCTGAGCGGCTATATTGAGTTACTGATCCCCACAGGAGTGTCGCTGGTGGTGCTTGATCTGTTTAACGAAACCGCTGCTGTTGCCCTGCTGGGCCTGTATCTGTTGATCGTGCTGCTGTGGGTAAGCTGTGCAATTGTGGTCTCTACAGCTCATCGCAATAAGCCGTCATACCTGTTAATTGGCGGAATCGCGCTGATGATTCCGGGTGGCATTATCTACTACTGGCGGGCCATGGGTTGGATCGGGCCTAGCTGGCTGGCGGACAATATCCTTTATCTGACTACCGCAGCGGATGCGATTTTGCTGGCAATTGCGTTGGCCTATCGCCAGATTGTTCACCGCAGCGTCCTCAGGAAACTGGCGTGGCTGGAAACGTTAGAGCCAATTGACATCAAAGTGCCGTTAAAAAGGGCTTTTCAATAATCCTCATCCATTAGCCATGACAGCCTCGTCCTAACTCAAGCAAACAGCCCATGTAAAAACCAGTGCCTGCTGGCGCGGTCAAAGAATATCCACAGCAAGCGGCCGTCACGCTGGCGGGCGATGAAATAATCCCGGCTTTGCAGTTTTGCCCACCAGTGGCTGCTGATGCGGTCGGGACCATGAATCAGGTTAAGCGGACCCTCGTAGAGGGGCTGGCTTTTATTTTGTGTTAAACGTTGCTGGGCCAGGCGTTGCGGGGTTTCCAGCAGCCACAGGGGCTGGTGTTTTTGGTTGTTTGCCTGCTGATCATGTTCTACTACCCGGTAAGTGGCGGCAGTTTCTTCTACCACATGTTGCCGGCCATTGGCCAGTTCGGGTAGATGCTCGGCTTCGATATTCAAGCGGAACAGCGCGCTGTCGCCGAGGCGGTTGGTCAGTTTATCCAGCAGTTGATTGAATTGTTGTTGGTCGGGTTGCGGATCAAACAAATCGTCGTTAAACAACTGCATCGGCACCAGTTGCGAGCTGCTGAGTTCAATGCTGGAAAATTCCCATTCGAGCTTGATGGCAGCCAGTTTCAGGTCGGTCAGCTCGCGCAGGGTATCGAATTTATTCTGTTTGGCACTCAGGCCGATGGTGACAGTATGCAGCAGCCGGTTATTCTCATGATAAAAACGCCAGCTGAAACTGCGGCAAATCAGCTGCCGCTGGGTGGTGAAGGATTGCAAGTCATGCAGCAGGCGGTCGAGCTGCTGATTGATCCAGCCGAGATTGCTGATCGGTTCGGCAAAATCAGCACTGGCGTGAAAGGTTTCCGGTGGTGTGGTGCCGGTTTGCGGGTCGGCTTTGCGGCCCCATAGCTGATCCAGGTAATCCAGCAGGCTGGCACCAAAGCGCTGCCCCAGTTCGGCACGGGGAATGTCGCTGATATCACCCAGTGTTTCAAAGCCACAGTTATGCAGTTGATCAATGACCCTGGTTTCGATGTCCAGCGCCGCAATAAAGCATTCAGCCAGATGCCGGTCAGGCAGCATGTCGGGTTCCTGTAGTTGCTGATTGCATAGTTGATCGCTGCAGCTTAGCAGGTGGGCCGCTTTCGGCGTGCGCGCGACACCGTATTGAGCAGCGATTTGAAAGCGCGTTAAATCATTATTTATTAAATGCAGAATATGCTTTAAGCCATTGAATAATTTAATACTTCTGCCAATTTCCAGTAGCAGGCAATGGTCGTTATAGACGCTCACCAGGGACGTGAAGCGATAGGCCCAGTAGCCTAAATCCTGTTGCTTCTTAGCCTCGGCCTGTGGGTTCCGTTCGAGTAATGTGAGTTGCGGATCGAGCATTAATGCATGGTTGACGCTCATGCCGGTTTTGATGCCTGCCCTGGTTGCGGTTTGATTGCATTGGCGGATTTGTTGCTGCTCGGTGATGGCTGCCGGCAGTTTGGAGTCTACACTGATGTTGGCGCTGTTTAACGAGAGGTGGGTTAAACGCAGGCATAGCCAACACTCCTGTGTCGTTTTTGTTGAAGAGGACATCCCGGTTTCATTGTGGGTGCCAAACCAGACGAGGTTTGTCGAGACACGCTGTAAATACGTCCCTGTAAGCTCGGCAGCCGGATCCTTCCGGCTGACGGTCCCGACAAACCTCGTCTGGTTTGATGTATGGGTAAACGGCCCATACTGTCAAAGCTTCAACCATGTTTATAGACTAATGCACTGCCTGCATGGCTGATACTGCGGTTAACAGTGTGACCGAGGCCTGGCGCTGATCACTGCTGCTAAGGCTGTTCAGCTGCTCGGCTATGGCGGGTGCCTGGGCCTGGTTCTGGTGTGGCAACAGCCCGCTCGGCAGGCGTTGCCAGTTCTCATAATGCGGGTGCAGCGAGAGGCTGCAACGCTGCCCGCCCCAGCCTTGCGGCTGCTTTAGAATATGAATATCAAGTTTGCTATAAGCATTTGATTTTAAATGTAAACGCAGACCTGAAGCGGAGGCTTGTTTAAGGCAATCGCTGTGCCGCAACAACACATTCCAGGTGTTGCTTTGCGCGGCAGCCAGTTGCAGTCGGCGCAGTTCACGGGAGCTGAGGTTGTAACTGCCAGTCCAGCTCAATACTGCCGCGCAGCACTCCGCCAGCAGGGCCTGTTCAGTCGCCCACAGGGTGTCCTGTATGGTGTTGGTCTGTACCACAATCAGCTTGTCGATATCGATGCCTTCCTTAACCAATGCCGGCGCGAACGGTAACAGTGGCGGGGCGATGCAGAGAATGTTCTGTCGGCTGTGGTTGTGTTGCATTAATTCGCGCAGCACGGGGGTCAGCAGGCGCAGTTCGCCAATGCCGGCTTGCGACAGGCCGAGTTCGGTGGTGGTTGCCAGCGGCCAGCCGCCCTGATGCAGTTGCTCATTAAGCTGCGGGTGGCCGGTATCAAGCACCTTGGCTTCTGTTTGTTGCTGTTGCGCACCCGCGCGCCACACTTTGCCCGCCAGGGAGTCGCTGTATTGCTCCAGCAGTTGCTCTATGTGCCGGTCTTGCTGTTGGCCTGTTTGCTGGTCTGCCTGTTGATGCTTTTGCTGATGCTTTTGTTGGTGCTGGCGGTCATATGAGTCCATCCAGCAAGTATATTTGAAATATGTACGTAAATCAAAATAACTATAAAAGTCAGTATTTTCATCTAGTTAAAGAAAAAGGCGGCCAAGGCCGCCTTCGTCAGGTTAATACGTGGGGAGACTTAGCCAAATTGGTTCATGGTATTGTCTTCGCCGGCTGCTTTAAGAGCCGCGTCACCGGAAAAATACTCTTTGTGATCATCACCGATATTGGAGCCTGACATGTCCTGATGCTTGACGCAGGCCAGTCCCTCCCGGATTTCCTTGCGTTGAACGCCTTTAACATAGGCCAGCATACCCTCTTCACCGAAGTAGCCCTTGGTCAGGTTGTCGGTCGACAATGCCGCGGTATGGTAGGTCGGCAAGGTGATAAGGTGATGGAAAATACCGGCTTCGCGTGAGCCATCGGCCTGGAAGCTCTGGATCATCGCATCGGCACGGGTCGCCAGTTCGGTGGCGTCGTATTTCTCATCCATCAGCTCGTCACGGTTGTAGGCGCTTACGTCATCACCGGCTTCGGCCATGATGTCGTAGGCCTGCTGGCGGAAATTCAAAGTCCAGTTAAAGGACGGAGAGTTGTTGTAAACCAGTTTGGCGTTGGGCACCACTTCGCGAATGCGGTTCACCATGCCGCCGATTTGCCCGACATGTGGTTTCTCGGTTTCGATCCAGATCAGGTCAGCGCCGTTTTGCAGGCTGGTGATGCAATCGAGCACGCAACGGTCTTCACCGGTGCCTTCTTTGAATTGAAACAGGCCGCTGGCCAGCCGCTTGGGGCGAACCAGGCTGCCACCCCGATGAATAACTACATCACCATTGCGCATTTCCGCCGGTGTCAGTTCTTCGCAATCCAGGAAGGCATTGTATTGATCACCCAAATCGCCCGGCTCATTGGACACCGCAATCTGTTTGGTCAGGCCAGCACCCAGTGAATCGGTGCGCGCAACTATTACCCCGTTATCCACCCCGAGTTCCAGGAAGGCATAACGCACGGCGCGGATTTTGGCCAGGAAATCGGCGTGCGGCACCGTCACCTTGCCGTCCTGGTGCCCGCATTGTTTTTCATCGGAAACCTGGTTTTCGATCTGTATCGCGCAGGCGCCGGCTTCGATCATTTGCTTGGCCAGCAGGTAGGTGGCTTCCTCGTTACCAAAGCCAGCGTCGATATCGGCGACGATGGGCACCACATGGGTCTGAAAATTGTCTATTTCAGATTGAATTTCAGCCGCCATTGACGTGTTTCCAGCATCTTTTGCCGCATCAAGGGATTTAAACAGGTGCCGCAGCTCCCGCGCGTCGGCCTGGCGCAGAAATGTATACAGCTCTGCAATCAATTCCGGCACACTGGTTTTTTCATGCATTGACTGGTCCGGCAGGGGGCCAAACTTGGAGCGCAGCGCCGCGATCATCCAGCCCGACAGGTATAGATAGCGTTTGTCGGTGGTGCCGTGATGCTTCTTTACCGCAATCATTTTCTGCTGCGCGATAAAACCGTGCCAGCAACCCAGCGACTGGGTGTAATTGCTGCTGTCGGCGTCATATTCGGCCATGTCCTGGCGCATAATATCGGCTGTGTAGCGGGCGATATCGAGCCCGGTCAGGAAGCGATTCTGCAATTTCATGCGCGCGGCATACTCCGGGTTGATACTGTTCCAGGCGCTGCCGTTATCGCCGATCAGGGCAGCGGCGTCGTCGATGGTTTGTTGGTAACTGGACATATTTAATTCCTGCTTGTTTACAATGTGGTTCATTACTCTATTCCGGTGGAAGAATCATTAATTAGAAGATTTAGCCCACCATACGCGCGGAAATGATGCCGATACATAGCGCTAAGCGTATGATTATCATTCCCAAATTGAATAGTAGGCCAAACATTCACCAAATTACTAGTGGTAAAATGTTGTATTCATCCTATGAATAATGAGGATAAAAATTTGCAATCGCTAATAAGGAGTAGAATCACGCCTCAACCTGTTGAGAATATACAAACATGATTAATCGCTCTGCACGACAGGGTCTGCAAGTTGACCCAATACTGGCTGATTTCATTGAAACCGAGGCTTTGCCGGGCCTGCACATCAGCGCCGACCAGTTCTGGACCTCGCTGGCCACGGTGGTCGCTGACCTGACACCGTTAAACCGGGACTTGTTAGCCAAACGCCAACAATTACAGCAGCGACTGGACGAGTGGAACGCGGCTCACAAAGGTAATTTTGATGCTGACGTCTACAAGCAGTTCTTGCAGCAAATCGGCTACCTGGTGGAAGAAGGGGAGTCTTTCCAGATAGGCACTGAAAATGTTGACAGTGAAATTGCCGACCAGGCTGGGCCGCAACTGGTGGTGCCGACTTCCAATGCCCGTTTTGCCCTCAATGCCACTAACGCGCGCTGGGGCAGTTTGTACGATGCGCTGTATGGAACAGATGTGATTTCGGAGGCGGATGGCGCTGAAATAGGAGGCGCCTATAACCCGGTGCGCGGTGCCAGGGTGATCGCATTTGGCCGCGATTTGCTGGATACGCATTTCCCACTGCAACAGGGTTCACATAGCGACGTGAGTGCTTACCGGATTGTTGATGGCACCTTGCAGGTGACACTGGACCAGGGACACAGCGTGTTGGCTGATGAAAAGCAGTGTGTAGGCTATCAGGGCGTAGCCGAATCGCCATTGTCGGTGTTGCTTAAGCATAACGGTCTGCATGTGGCGATAGAAATTGATGCTGCTTCGCCAGTGGGTAAAACCGACAAGGCTGGAGTCAGGGACCTGACCATGGAAGCGGCCGTTACTACTATTCAGGATTTTGAAGACTCGGTGGCGGCGGTGGATGCCGAGGATAAAGTGGGCGTTTACCGCAATTGGCTGGGTTTGATGAAGGGTGACCTGGAGGCCTCCTTCTCCAAGGGCGGCAGTACAATGACCAGGAGTCTTGCTGATGACAAGGTTTACCGCTCCATCGACGGTTCCGAGCTCGTGCTGCATGGCCGCAGCCTGTTGTTCTGCCGCAATGTGGGACATCTGATGACTAATCCAGCAGTGCTGGATCAACATGGCGCTGAGATCCAGGAGGGCATCATGGACGCCATGATCAGCGTGCTGATCGCCATGCATGATCTCCAGGGTGATTCACTGCGAGGCAATTCCCGCACCGGTAGTGTGTACATTGTGAAACCGAAAATGCACGGACCGGAGGAGGTGGCATTCGCCAATACTCTGTTTGATCGTGTTGAAGACGAACTCGGCCTGCCCCGGCATACAATCAAGATTGGCGTGATGGATGAAGAACGCCGCACCACAGTCAATCTGAAGGAGTGTATCCGTCAGGTAAAAGACCGGGTAGTGTTCATCAACACGGGTTTTCTCGACCGCACTGGCGACGAGATACACACCAGCATGTTGCTGGGTGCAATGGCACCAAAAGCCGAGATTAAACAACAGCCGTGGATTACCGCCTACGAGGACTGGAACGTGGATATCGGCCTGGAATGCGGCTTGCCGGGCAAAGCGCAGATTGGCAAGGGCATGTGGGCTATGCCGGATGAGATGGCGGATATGCTGGAAACCAAGATTGGTCACCCGCAAGCGGGCGCTAACACCGCGTGGGTGCCTTCGCCGATCGGTGCCAGCCTGCATGCTATTCACTACCACCAGGTCAACGTGAGGGAAGTACAGCTGGCGCTGCAGGCCAGGCCGCGGGCTGCATTGGATGATATCCTGAAAATACCGCTGTGTGCCGATGTGTCGCAATTGACTGATCAGCAGATACAGCATGAGTTGGACAACAATGCACAGGGCATTCTCGGCTATGTGGTGCGTTGGATAGATCAGGGTGTGGGTTGTTCCAAGGTGCCCGATATCAATGACATCGGTTTGATGGAGGATCGCGCTACGCTGCGCATTTCCAGTCAGCATAT
>JAHHOC010000357.1 GCA_018677115.1 Arenicella sp.
ATATCTCGGGCACCCGATATTGCTCAGGAATACCGCGTTTGTACGATAAAGTTATAAAGGAAGTTTTGGCCTCTCCGGACGGCCCGCAAATTGCCGCGTTCTTTGATTTCGACGGCACAATTATTTATGGGTACTCTGCGTTCACTTATCTGCGCGAGCAGATAAAACGTGGTGACGTGGGCGTCAGGGAAATGCTCAAGTTGCTTAGAACCATGGCCGATTTCGGTCTTGGCAATATGGCATTTTCAACCATGATGTCGCTTACCTCGCAGTTCTTGTACGGTGTTAAAGAAGAGGAGTACATCAAACTTGGTGATCGGCTGTACGAAAAGCATATTTCCAAATTGATCTATCCGGAATCCCGCGCCCTTATTGAAGCTCATCTCAAGAAAGGGCATACGGTGGCGATTATTTCTGCCGCCACCCCGTACCAGGTCACCGCTGCCGCGCATGATCTCGGGATCGAGCATGTGCGATGCACGCGGCTCGAAGTCAGGGATGGAAAATTCACCGGTAACGTTATCCGGCCAACCTGTTATGCCATGGGCAAGGTTGACGCGGCGCAGCAATTAGCCGACAAATACGGTGCTGACATGGAGCAGAGCTATTTCTATTCCGATAGCGACGAGGATATTCACCTGCTTGAGCATGTCGGCAAGCCACGGCCTTTAAACCCGAATTCACGCCTGCGCCGCACGGCCAGAGGGCGTGGGTGGCCGGTACAGGACTTCAGCAGCCGTGGCCGGGTCGGTGTGCGCGATTATGTGCGCACCTTTGCCACTCAGGCCAGCATGGTGACCTCGTTTCTTGCCGGCCTGCCAATCTACGCTATTACTGGTTCGCTTAACAAGAGCCGCAACTTCTCGACATCATTATTTGCAGAGACGGCCTGTGCCATCGCCGGTGTAGAACTGGATGTCGAAGGTGAAGAACACGTGTGGGCGCACCGTCCGTGCGTGTTCGTATTTAATCACCAGAGCCAGGCTGATGTGCTGGTACTGCCGTATCTGTTGCGACGCGACCTGGCCGGGGTGGGTAAAAAGGAAATCGGTGATATTCCTGTTTTAGGCAAACTTTTCCAATATGCGGGCACGGTACTGATTGATCGACAAAATACAGCCTCGGCGTTGGAGGCCATGAGACCGCTGGTTGATGTGATTCAAAAAGAGGGCAGGAGCGTGACTATTGCGCCAGAGGGCACGCGCTCAACTTCGACTCATCTTGGTCGCTTCAAGAAGGGAGCATTTCATCTGGCCATGCAAGCCGGGGTGCCGGTGGTACCGATCGTCATCCACAACGCGATAGACGTTGCACCAAAAGCCGAATTTGTGTTGCGTCCGGCAACGGTCAAGGTAACTGTACTACCGGCTGTTGATACCTCGGATTGGCGGCCAGAGACAATCAATGAGCATGTTGAGCAGGTGCGCGATATGTTCCTCATTGAACTTGATCAGATGCAATTGCAGCAGGCAGACCTGAAACTTGTGCCTACTGCCGGTTCGCGGCCTAAACGAACTACGAGAAGGTCGAGGAAAAAGACCGCCGCCAAGGTATCCGCCCGTGAAGTCAACGAAAATATTGCATTGGTTAAGCCAAAATCAAGTCGCAAAACCGGCACCGCTAACCCAAACAAGCGGCGTAGCCGAAAAGGATCAGCCTAAGTGTTGGAAAATCCCTGGCAACAAATTGATTCGCCCAATGTCCTGTTCATAGTTGATGCAGCACATAAGGTTGAGGAAAACCTGTTGCTGCGATGGTTGAACCAGAGCAAACTTAAATCTGGCTTCAAGGGCTCAGTGAGTCACGCTGTAGTGCCGATCGCCCACAATCCGGAGAGCATCGAAACCGAGGGCTTACAGATGGCCCTTGATGTGCCTGAAGAAACCCTGGTTGTGCCGGTGCGGGTGGTGTGGAAAACCAAGTTCGACACCATTCACAACAAACCCCGGCTGCGTGACCTGCTGGCCGGCAATCCGCGGCGGCCCGGCGAACACAGGGCGAGGCGCCTGCTGGAACTGGATGCCGATCAGGCGACACCGATCATGGGTGAGCCGGCTACTCTGGGCGATCTGCAGAGCCGGTTCCAGCAACGACAGAAGAATACTGCAGTTGATAAGGATCTTGCCGAGTTTATTGCTGGTCAGGCAGGGCTTGCGCTGGAAGTGGCCGAGCGCCGTCGCCGCGGCAGTCGTTATAAAGTCCCGCGCCAGGTGGCGA
The DNA here is from genome assembly GCA_018677115.1 of Arenicella sp. GTDB lineage: Bacteria > Pseudomonadota > Gammaproteobacteria > Arenicellales > Arenicellaceae > Arenicella. The sequence continues at coordinate 2,218 of JAHHOC010000357.1, forward strand.
AGCAGATTAGAGCCAGCGACCGCTATAAAAAAGGCCTGCTGGAGGTCGCAGAGCAAACCGGCACTACGGAGCAGGAACTTCGCGACCGTGCACTGCCAATTTTCAAGGAGCTGATTTCCATACCCCAATACTTCTGGCAGGATGTACTCGCCAGTCTGCAGCGAAAATTGATTGATCGCGCTTATCAGGGGGAAGTGGTTATGGATCAGTCGCGCCTGACCCGGTTTCGGCAGGTGGTGAGGGAACATCCCGCCGCCCTGCTATGGACACATAAGACGCATATGGACGGGATAGCCATGGGGCATGTGCTGTTTGAGAATGATTTTCCGACGCCGCACACAGTGGGCGGCATCAATATGGCGTTTGCCGGCTTGGGCTTTGTGGCCCGGCGTGCAGGTGCGATCTTTATTCGTCGCTCGTTTCAGGATGATTCGTTGTATAAATTGATCCTGCGAAATTACCTGGGCTATCTGCTGGAAAAACGTTTCCCGTTGTCCTGGTCTTTTGAGGGCACGCGTTCGCGGGTGGGAAAACTGATGCCACCACGCTACGGAATTCTAAAATACGTCATGGAAGGACTCAAAGAG
>JAHHOC010000363.1 GCA_018677115.1 Arenicella sp.
CTCTTTATCCGCTGAGGGCTCTTTATCCGCTGAGGGCTCTTTATCCGCTGAGGGCTCTTTATCCGCTGAGGGCTCTTGTTCTGCTGAGGGCTCTTCCTCATCAAACACAACATCTTCAACGGTATGCTCAATCCCGCTTCCGGCATCTGGCATAGCCTGAGTATCCGGCGATGCGGAAATTTCCTGGGCACTGGCTTCCTCGATATCAGCCGAAAAGGTCTCTAGCGAGGCTTCAATATCCTCCAATTCCTGAGTCTCCATGGCCTCATTTTCAGATACCAGAGGCTGCCGGTCGTTATCGTCATCCAGTAAGTCGTCTATGGCAGTCAGGTCCTCAAACGCTGCAGCGACTCTGGCTGCCGTCTCGCTCTCATCTGGATCAACGAACTCGTGCACGCTGTCCTGAATCAATTCTTCTTCGTCCGGCTCGACCATTAAGTCGTCGTCGATAGAATCAGCTGTCACTTGTTCCTCTGTTTCTATTGCTGTCGACTCTAGCTCAGCTGCTTTAACGGAGTCATCTGCATCAGCGGTGTCTAACCTATCTTTAGATTCACCAACTGCTCCACTGACCCGCAGCAAATCCTTGGCGAGAGATTTCCATAGCTTGTTGTTTACTTTAAAGAAGGGCTCGATCGAAGACTCACTGTTGAGGAATTTCTCGGTTGCATCAACCAGAGCGGATAATTTTTCGCGCTCCTTGTTACTGATTGGTGTCAGGCTTTCATGCCTCATGTCACAAAGCTTTTCTGCAGCCTGAAACGCGTTGGAAAGCCTGGATAACCCCATAGTGCGTGTGTTACCAAGCAGGGTGTGCACAGAAATAGAAAAATCGTCATCCTGCTCAATAGTCAACGGAATTTGTTTCAGCAGTTGCGCCATTCTCGCGACGTTGGCAGTAGCCTCCTGCACGAATATGCCGCGCATTTCGGCATCTTGCATGACATCGGAAGTCAAAGTATCCCGATCGATGAGATCACTGTCCTGCTCAAGAGTGGAAGGCTGGACAAAAGCTTCGTCGCCACCGCCGGCCGGTTGTGCTTGTTCGAGCAAGGCCGCTGGAACATCATGCTCTGCAGCGACCGCCTCATCATCCCCGTGGCCGTTGTCTACCTCGTCTTCTTGCAACGACATGGCTTCGGTTTTTCCCACCCATTTCTCAACATCTATCAAATGCTGATCCTGATATCTATTCTCAAAATGATGACTGATTTCATCCAGTGCTTCGCGGGCAAATTTGAGCAGCGCCGGAGTAACCGGTTTTTCAGTATCGAGCACAAAATTGAATAGTGACTCGCTCAGCCAGGCAACTTCCCCGATGTTCTCCAGACCGACCATTCGTGAACTGCCCTTGAGCGTGTGAAATGCCCTGCGCAAATCTCGAATCGCATCGTGGTTATCGACCTCCTCTGAACACACCTTAATCAGCCGTTCAGCATCCGTCAGCACTTCTTCACTTTCTTCAAGAAATGCGTCAAAAATAACGCTATCGACCTTAGCACCTTCATTGGCATCAACGGCATTCTGCCTGCCTATTTCTGTGGAACTCTGCCTTTGCTCACTTTCATCAGGCATATCGGGCAACTCACCAATATCCATATCATCGTGATACCGGACGCCATCATCATCTGCATGAATGGCAGACTTCATCATAGCCGCCTGTTCGTCAAACAGTTGCTCTTCGGCAGTCTCTTCGGTTCCGTATAACTGAATTATCTGTTCAGTAATACTTGCCATATTATTCTGCAGGTTGGTTGTGATGTTGTCGGTCAGGAAAGCGGGTTCCTGCGAAATAATATCCACAATCCTGTTTTGTTCAGCGATGAGATGCTCAACTTCGGAGAGTTTGGTTTTTTTGGCGAGGATTAACAGATCGCGAAAACTCGACTTGAGATCAGTAAAAAGCTGAAACTCAGATTGGTTGCCCAGCCATGAAAACAAGTTCCCGGATGCATTGTCCAACAGGTCTTCAACATCTGCCCTCGATACCTTCTTGCCGATAGCTACTTCGAGGTCGGTAATGCTTCTATCCAACAGATAATCCATCCCCTGCCGACCGGCCTGTAGTCCTTTGACATATTCCTCCATTGTGCCAATCGAAACTGCCAGTGCTTCATTGAGTGCTTCGGTAGGTTCCACCTCCCGCTGCTCAATCGCAGAAAACTGGTTTTCTGCCATTTGCAATAACAAACCGACTTTCTGCTCACCCAGGACCTGCAGGGCTCCCCGAACCTGGCGAATCTTGCCATCAATACCTGCAAGCAATTCAAGTTTCGAGGTATCCGCTGAGAATAGCTCCAGATTTTCTTCTATGTCGCGCAGATTCTCCTCCACTTCCGACCCGACCACGTCCAGCAGGGCTTTGCGCTCGCTACCGGTTAGATTGGTTCCATCGAGCTCCGCCCCGATTTCCTGCTGTTCATTTAGAGCGTGCAAAGCAGCCAGCTTTAATCGCCCGTTTTCCAGCCACTGTGAACCTACGGCATCTACACCGGTCAGGCTGTTTTCGATGAACATTAAAGCCGACGCGAAATGAAAACCGCTTTCGTCGTTACGCTCAACTACGCCGACACGTAAATTTGAACTTGTAGCAATAAGTTCCTCGATCACGTCGCTGATAATTTCGACCTCACCGTCATCAACCAGGTCAGCCAGCTTTTCCAGCTGGGAGCTCACTTGCTCGAGTTTGGCGACATCTTCCTGATCGTCTTCAAAGTACTCAGTAACCAGTTGCCGGATCAGCTGTAACGGGAGGTCCTTTTGTGCGGCTATCTTATCCAGCCGCTGCTGAATTTCTGGAAAATCGAGATGCTCGGTTAGCTCGGTCAACTCGGGGAAATAATCCTGCAGGTCGAAGGCTTCGGCGATTTCATCCATTCGCTCTGATCGCACACTCCCGACTCCGATATAAAACAGCATTACTTTGATAAGTTCTTCTTTGGGATCTGCCACCAACGCAGACTCACCATTGCTGACAAGCGATCGAAGGCAATCATCTAACTGGCGCATCACCCGTCCATGCACTGATCTGCTGGCAATTTCATTGGCACCCAAAAATTCACAGTAGCCGGTTGCCACCCACCAAAGTCTTGCAACCGAGCCGAATGAACTCATCTGGAATATCTTTTCGACCAGCATCCTGGTGTTTTCCAGCGCCCGCGGACTCTCATCGCGTAACCACTGCAGCAGCAAGGCCTGGTAAATATTCCTGAGCGCAGCGGCACGCTTTATATAATCTCTGTTTTTTAAAGCCTTTTCCGCATTAATGGCCGGATAGACATCTATATCCGGCGAGAAAAGCGAAGAGATTTCTACATCCTTGAGTCCCCTTTTTTCCCGTATCCGATTAATAAGCTCGACTACTTCAATTGGATTTTCAGGCAAGCCTCGATCGACTCGATCCAATGAACTGCTCAGCAACGATAAGGCGCTGTCAATTAACCCGGTCAGGGCTGATTTCTCTACATCACTATTTTCCCTGGTGAAATCCTCAAGCAAATATTCGCTTTCTAATACTAATGAGGATAATGCCCTGATCTCGAGCATCTGCAGGGATCCAACAATCTGATGCAGATAGTTGCTAATATCGAACAGTATGCTCTTGTCGTCAGACTGTTTGAACTCCTCCAATGAATCAGCCGCTGTTTTCAGCGTAATATCAACTTCAGCTTTAACCCATTGAAAGGTTTCGCGATCAATATGTGAATAAGCTGACATTGTTATGTATTGGGATAATTATCAATTTAAAGACGGATTGGAAAACCAAAAAGTTTGTGCCCGGTGACCTCATCTAAGCTGCCGGTAATTTAAAACGGGATACCGATGTCTCAAGGTCCTTGGCCAGTTCCAGCAATTTGGCAATCGAGTTAGCTGACGCTTGGGCCTTGCGCGAAGTTTCGGTGGAAGAATTACTGACTTCGGATACCTGCTCAGAAACTTGTGTCACCAACTCGGCCTGCTTGGTAGAACCCTCTGATATGCCCTGTACCAATGCTGTCAGCCGGTTTGACACATCTTCAATCGCAGCCAACGCGCTGCCGGCAGAATCCGCCACCTGCGTACCACTCACTACGTGCTGTGTTGCCTTCTCCATTGAAAGAACAGCATCATTGGTATCTGTTTGAATTGTTGCCACCAGCTCAGCAATTTTCCGCGTTGCTTCAGTCGAACGTTCTGCCAAACTTTGAACTTCATCTGAAACTACCGCAAATCCGCGACCTGCTTCGCCCGCCATCGAAGCCTGGATGGCAGCATTTAGAGACAATATGTTGGTTTGCTCAGCGATGTCGTCAATCAGGGCGACGATGTCACCGATCCGCTGTGAACTTTCTCCGAGGCGCTTTATTCTTTTTGAAGTATCCTGAATTTGCTCGCGCATATCCTCCATACCTTTGATGGTATCGCGTACTGCTTGCGTGCCTTGCTCAGCGGCCTGTAATGATTCTCGAGCCATATCTGATGAATTTGCTGCCTGCTCCGACATGCTATGCATACTTTCTGATACCTGCTGCATGAGCTTTGATGCAGAATTGATCTGGGTAGCCTGGTTCTTGTTTGATTGAGAGACTGCCTGCGCGTTGTTAACCGCCAGTTCGGACTCATTTGCAACCTCAATCGAAGCCCGATTGATCTGCGCGACAAGTTCCCGCATCTCGATTACCGCAAAATTGACTGAGTCGGCAATTGCCCCGGTAATCTGGTCTGTTACTTCAGCTTCAACTGTCAGATCGCCATCAGCCAAAGCGCTCATCTCGTCCAGCAGCTTTAAAATCGACTCCTGCTGCTCGGCCAGTGTCTCCGACAGGCTGGCTTCATGCATAACCAGGTCCCTGCTCTGCAAAGTAAAATACCGATACAGGCCGTACACGCCGAGGATTCCAAAAACAACCGGCAACAGTGGGCCAAACTTGTCCAGCATTTGAACCAGCGACGACGGTTTGGTTGCCGCATCGAGGGAATCCGAAAGTGCCTCACCCCTGCTACTCATGTCACCGAGTGCCGCTCTGGCATCAGTAATGGCAATGCTGCCGGCACCAATCTCCTGAACCTGCGAGTCGAGCTCCCGATAACTGTTCTGCAAGGGTTCGGCTATAGTACCCACTACGGCTGCCGCATTACTCACAATACGGTTAAGAGTATCCTGCAGCCTCACCATCGACCCCGCCTGCATGTCACTCAGTTGCGCCAGATCGGTGTTGGGAATGAAAAACCCTCTCACCGAAGCACCCAACTGGCCCAGCTTACCGGACAGGGTTCCTGCCTCGGAGGTGAGAAACAAGTATTTGTCCTTGGCTGGCCCCGATCCCTTGTTGCGCCCTTCCTTGGCAACAGCGTCGACAAATTCCACTGATTCGGCTATGGCTTTATTAACACTGACGGTCAATGTATTGAGCTTTGTCTTCAGTTCTGTGACTTCACCTTCAGTTTGCAGAAACCGGTTGGTCGCATCATCGTAGGCTGACCAGGAAGTGGCCAACGCCTTGTTGGCTTGCGAATCGCCCAACAAGCCAGTTGACATTGCCTCCATCATTGAATTGGAGGATGTCAACTCAGCTACCCTTGCTCTAACCGCATCACGATTTGTTTGTACTGGCTTGAATCGACCCTCGGTGGACAACGCCTCACTGGCAGCGGTGCCGGTCAGAGTAACTGCGTTACGAACCTCCTCGGCCTGATCAACTCTCTGCTGTTGAATTGCAACCAGCGGGTTGAGCACTGAACTTCCCAGCAGCGCGAACAAAAACGAAGTAATGGTTATCGCTATCCAGATTTTCTCACGGCGACTGTCACTTGCATTTTCACCACCCTGAGCACCACCGGCGATGGCAGCACTCTGTGTCGGAGCGGTATCCTGCTGTGAAGCGGGATTAGTCTCGACATCCATAAAGTCTCCATTACTATTTTGCTGGTCACTCATTGTTTCTTACCTGCTGAATTAGGGCTCTGTTATTTATAGTCAATGTTGTGAATCATATTTCTATTGCACTTCCCGGAATTGTTCGGAAGCCAGTAATCTATTTATATCCAGCTCATACCAGTCCTGCTCGTCAGCATGGCAAGCCTTGGTCACGAAAGAACCCAGGCCGTCCAACTTGTCTTGATGACTTTCCAGGTCGTCGACATCGTCCGCACTTTCAAAATAGCGAAAGCCAACCACCCGGTTCACCAGCAAAGCACTTTGCAGGTCGGCATCGCCTAATATTAATAAATGTCCGCGATTTGCCGGCGTTGCCCGGCCGTACCCGGCGAGCAGCGATAAATCACTGACCGAATAGAGCACGCCTTTGGAGTTAATCAGCCCCCTCAACCAGGGTTTGGTTTGGGGAATCTCTGTGAGATTCTCACACACTGAAATTTCTTTTATATCTCGCGCATCGCTGTAATAGTTAATACCGTTGACTACGTAAGCGATATTTTTAACGCCTGTTGATTGCGTGGTGACACTAAAATCCTTCGCAGCAAGCTCGATGGCCCGGTCGCGAATGTTACATAAAATCTGAAAAGCGGATTGGTCGTTCATTTTATTTTATTGATCAGCCAGTCAATGCGACCTCATTCTTTTAAAATTCCATGCAGTTTGGAAAGAAGCGACTTGGGGTCTGCCGGCTTGATGACATAGTCACTGGCACCCTGTCTAGTCGCCCAGACTTTGTCAGTCTGCTGTGACTTTGAGCTCAGCATAATGACTGGGATATTCGCAGTGGAAAAATCCCTTGATAGCGCTCGTGTAGCCTGAAAACCATTCATTTCGGGCATCACTACGTCCATCAGGATGCAATCAGGTTTGAGTTGCCGGGCTTTTTCAATTCCATCCTTTCCAGACTGCGCATGCACGATGTTGTAACCACCCCGCTTAAGAATTTTTTTTACATAAACGAAATCGGTCATTGAATCGTCTACAACTAAAACTGTTTTCTCGGAAGCCATATTGATATTTATCGATTTCTTAATGCTTGGTGTGTGCCGCGTATCATGTGTAACGGTTTATTGCCTCAAGTAACTCGCTCTTGGTAAATGGTTTGTTGATGTGCTGCTCTGATCCGG
>JAHHOC010000372.1 GCA_018677115.1 Arenicella sp.
ATCAATTGGTCGCTCATGAAAATACCGACAAGCGCTTTAGTAACATCCGTGGTGGCCACTTTCTCGAATCCGGCTGCCTCAACAGCCAGGGCCTCGTCGCGGCTCATGCCTGCGGCTTGTTGCATACATTCGATAGCCACGATTGGAGCCGGATAGTTCGGGCCCGCAACGCCAGCAACAAACGCTTTTGAAGTCTCAAAAGCCATCATAGCCTCAGTTTGATTTAATTTTAATGGGCCGGTTTTCTGCTCGCGACGTGCCTGATAATCCATTTTGCCGGCAATCGCGGAGTGCAATACTTTTAACGCCGCATCGCCCAGCTGATCAGTCTCCACCACTCCATCAACTATGCCCGCTTTTAATGCAGCGTCCGGCCGTTGTTCTTTACCGGAGGCAATCCAGTCGATAGCTGTATCAGCGCCGGCGATACGCGGCAGTCTTACCGTGCCGCCCCATCCCGGAATCAGGCCCAGTTTAGTTTCAGGAAGACCTATTTTTGCCATCGTGCTCATGATCCGAAAATCACAAGCCAGAGCCAGTTCCAGACCGCCACCCATGGCGTAACCATTGATTGCAGCAACCACCGGCACCGGCAAGTCTTCCAGCCGGTTAAAATTGACGTTGTTTGGGTCTTCTGCCTTGCTGAACCCCTCAGTGCTGAAGGTAGTCTCAAACTCAGTGATATCCGCGCCTACAATAAACACCGGCTTGCCGCTGCTGACAATGACGCCTTTGAGATCATCGGCATTCTCCAAAGCAGTAAGCGCCTGATCCAGCTCTTTAACGGTTTGAGCATTAAATTTATTGACCGACTCGCCAGCCAGATCAAACTTTAGCTCGGCAATACCTGCATCAAGCATTTTCACCGAAATAGCACTTCCTTCAAACATCTGTTTTCGCCTCTTTATCTGGTTCTATGAACAAGTCACAATCTGATTGTCCGCATTTTAAATATGGCATATTATGTGCCAATATGGCTTGTGGTTACCAGTCATTAGACCATTTATTCTGTGAATAACGGGTTTAAGTTAAATCGATCAGTTGACCGCCAAACCTTGTGCCGAGTATCAAACAGCGGTGAATCATTCTAAACTACACGATTCAATAACAATAGAATCGCCTGACTATCCCCACTAAGTAATCCGAGATGACAAAAACAAAAACATACCAACCGCCTAAAGTGTGGAAATGGAAGTCCGGCAGCGGCGGGCGATTTGCCGAAATTAACCGTCCGATTGCAGGTCCTACCCATGACAAAGAGCTGCCTGTCGGAAAGCATCCACTGCAGCTCTATTCGCTGGCAACGCCCAACGGCGTCAAAGTCACTGTTATGCTGGAGGAATTGCTGGCCTTAGGCAAGCAAGGTGCTGAGTACGACGCTCACATTATCAATATTATGGAGAATGAGCAGTTCAGCAGCGGCTTTGTTGCCGTTAATCCAAATTCCAAGATCCCGGCAATGCTGGATCAAAGTGCTTCCCCGGCAGTCCGTATATTTGAATCGGGTGCAATCCTGGTCTATCTGGCGGAAAAATTTGACGCTTTTCTGCCCACTGACTCTGCTGCACGCGCGGAGTGCATGTCGTGGTTGTTCTGGCATGTGGGTAGCGCGCCTTTTCTGGGTGGTGGATTCGGCCATTTTTATGCCTACGCACCAGAGAAAATTGAATACTGTATTGATCGCTATGCAATGGAAGTGAAACGCCAGCTCGATGTATTGAATCGAAACCTCGCAGACCGCCAGTATTTATGCGGTGATGAGTACACCATCGCCGATATGGGCGCCTACGCATGGTATGGCAGTCTGGTGATTAATGACCTTTACAACGCTCAGGTGTTTTTAGATGTAAGCTCATACAAAAATGTCAGCCGTTGGGCCAACGAGATTGAGGAGCGCCCCGCGGTGCAGAGGGGCAAGCGGGTTAACCGCGCGTGGGGGCCCGAGGAGGAACGCGTGGTGGAACGGCACAGCGCGGCTGATGTTGATAAAACCTTTAATAACTAACGAGGTAAGCAATGACAAAATGCACTGAACTATGGGTCGACAAACAGGATATCCGTACCGTAAAAATCGTTAACGGCGATTTGCCAGCTCTCAAAGACGGTGAAGTATTAGCAGCTATCGACAAGTTTGGGTTAACTGCCAATAACGTTAGCTATGCAATCACCGGTGATTCTGTCGGCTATTGGGGCTACTACCCGGCCGAGGGATCCTGGGGTAAAGTGCCGGTTTGGGGCTGCGCCACTATCGTTGAGTCAAATTGTGCCGATGTGCCGGTGGGTGAACGCCTGTGGGGATTCTTTCCGATGGCCAGCCACGCTGTATTGCTGCCCGGCAAAGTGTATGACGAAAACTTTACCGATATAGCTCAGCACCGCCAGGAACTACCGGCGCTATACAATAGTTATCGCCGCACCAATGCAGAACCAGAATTCCTCACTAAGATGGAAAATGAGCGCTGCCTGCTGTTCCCTCTGTTCGCCACCTCCTTCATTTTGTATGACTATCTCATCGACAATGATTTTTTTGGCGCGCAGCAGGCATTGATCGGCTCGGTGTCATCCAAGACCGGCCTTGGGCTGGCATATATGCTGAAAAACGATCCGGAAGTAAATGTCAAAGTTATTGGCTTGACA
>JAHHOC010000373.1 GCA_018677115.1 Arenicella sp.
GTGTGAGGGCGATCAATATTTCCTCGTGACGCCGGTCGAAAAATTGGCAATCACTGTTGTCGATGTGCCTTTTATCATTCAACAGGCAGAATATATTGAAAAGCATTGGATAGTTGTAACCAACACCGGTGACCGGATAATTGTGTCACCTCAAAACCGAGTTGAATTACGCCGCTACCAAGGGCAGTGGCTACCTTACATCAACATTCGAAATGAGTTGTGGGCCCGTGTGAATCGCAGTATTTACTATCAATGGGCGGATCAAGCCATCTCGCAGCAGTGTGGTGAGACCGAACCGCTGTCTCTGCTTAGTGGTGATTACAAGTTTGCAGTGGCGAGGCTGTGAGAATTGACGCAGTCTAGCTGGAGCGGGAAAGGCCCCGTGCCTGCTGATCCAATATTACCGACCTGATTTTCTGGAAACTCTCAAATCGCCGGGCATCGATTTCGCCCGATTTCAGTGCCGCCTGAACCGCACAGCCCGGCTCATTTGTATGCTGGCAGTTTCGAAACCGACATGCAGTCACTCGTTCTGCGATCTCAATAAAGCCATATTGAAGTTGCAGGGTATCAATATGCCATAACCCGAAATCCCTGATCCCCGGTGAATCTATCAGCTGACCGCCATGCGGCAAGTGAAATAGTCTTGCCGTTGTTGTGGTGTGAGTGCCTTCGCGCGTGTGTTCTGATAAAGGCCCGATCTCCAGTCTTGCATCAGGCAGCAGGGTATTAATCAGCGATGACTTACCCACCCCGGACTGGCCGACAACAATGCTGGTGTGTTTATCAATCAGTTTCGGCAGCTCGCCAAGCTGCGCGGCCTGGTGCCTCGAGCTGACGATCTTCACTGTCAGGTAATCTAATTTTTGATAGGTGTTCAATAGTGCATCCAGGCCGGCCCGGTTAGCGTCGGTAATCAGGTCTGCCTTATTGAGCACTATTATCGGCCGGATATGCATCAGTTCCGCAGCCACCAGATAGCGGTCAATCAGGTTTCGCTGCGGTTGCGGCTCTACTGCGATAACTATGAGCATCTGGTCGATATTTGCCGCCACTGGTTTCAGTCGCCCAAAATTATCCGGCCGTTCCAGAATGCTGCGGCGATCCAGTCGCGACTCGATCACACCGGTGTGCCCGCTGCCAGCCCGCCAAATCACCTCATCACCTGCGACCAGGGAACCCAGGTTTGTGCGGGCTACGCAATGATGTACCTGACCGCGATCCGGGCCTTCAAGTGCTTCTACTTCAAAGTGCTTGCTGTATCGGCATAGTAGCAACCCGTGTTGTTCACTACTCAGTTCGCCGGCACTTATTTGCTGACCCAAATCGCGCTCTTTTTTTGCCGCGCGTTGGGTTTTCTCCTGTTGAATTTTTTGTGTACGCCAGGCTTGGCGGCGGGTCAGTTTTCTTTTATTAACCACAATTGATAAGCGCCATTTTCTGGGCTGCGGATAGCTGTTTCAGGTGATATTCGCGTCCACTCGCAGCAGACCGGTTTTCGCATTGCTCTCGATAAACCAAAGTAACCGGTCGCCGTGCACGCGTATACCGCGCCGCCTTCTTATTGTCCTCATTGTGTTCGCGCACACGGCGCTCTATATCAACAGTGATTCCGGTGTAGAGCGTGTTATCAGCACACCTCAGCATGTACACAGTCCACTTCATGGTGTTGATTTAGCCGTTTTTGCTGACCAGTTTCGCGAGTGACAGATTCTGTCACTCAGCAGCTTCGAGTGACGAAAAACAGGATATGGCATACCGGCAGCCCCGGTGTCGATTGTAGAGCAATGTGAATCTGCCTGAGATTGGCTTTGTATAAGGCCGCATGCCCTATAGGATGAGTGGTCAGGTTCACTTTTTTGGCATTTCGTCAGCACAGTGATGCAGTGATTCCTACAAGGTGAAAATTCAATTAACAAAAACTTCTCGATGTTGTATCTTATACGGGTTAAATAACATTAATAACAATAATTTAACTACTTTTTCTGTGAAGTTTCATTAGAAGTGGTTTTTGCTATTCATTTTCACTATTCGCTTCTAAATTTTTAGACATTCTAGAGACTCGGCCTATGCAAGCTAAGGTAATGGTTATCGACGATAGTAATACTATCCGCATGACTGCTGAAACTATTTTAAAAAAGGAGGGGTACGAAGTGTACACCGCAACCAATGGCTTTGAGGCCATGTCGGTGATTACGGATACCAAACCAGATATTATTTTTGTCGACATTATGATGCCTCGACTGGATGGATACCAAACCTGCAAGTTAATCAAAAACAACAGTTACTTTAAAGATACCCCGGTGGTAATGCTCTCCAGCAAAGACAGTTTATTTGATCGTGCGCGGGGAAGAGTGGCCGGATCAGAGC
>JAHHOC010000387.1 GCA_018677115.1 Arenicella sp.
AGTCCGTTGAAGGCGAAAACCCTTATCGCTGGGAAGATACAACAACCAAGGATATTTTTTCCGGAAAAAAAGTTGTCGTATTTTCACTTCCGGGTGCATTTACACCCACCTGTTCTTCCAGCCATCTACCGCGTTACGACGAACTCCACGCTGAATTCAGCGCCCAGGGTATCGACGATATCGTCTGCATCTCGGTCAATGATGCATTTGTAATGTTTAAATGGGGAAAGGAGCAGAACAACCACAACATCAGGCTGCTGCCGGATGGCAATGGAGAGTTTACCCGCAAGATGGGGATGCTTGTCGATAAGTCTAACCTGGGTTTTGGAATGCGCTCATGGCGTTATTCAATGTTGGTCAACGATGGTGAAATTGAAAAGATGTTCATAGAGCCTGACTTTGGCGACAACTGCCCCACTGATCCTTTTGAAGTGTCAGATGCAGACACCATGTTGGCATACCTCAAAGGAGCCGCGAAGCAAGGCGTCGCTGAACCAAAAGTGGCCGCTGCAGGTTGAGTAGCTAGTGTCGGTTGACGAGTCCGCTTAGGACTGGGCTGGAGAGCGTGTTCCGCAGGAAACCTGCTTAATCTGCGGAAACGCTACTCCCAACCAACCCGGTCGGCTGCCTGAGAAACATGTTTCTACTATAGCGTCAGTAGCTCGGTATTGTGTTGCACGCAACACCTTGCCGAAACACCGCGCTACTAGCAATGCAGCTTAGCGTGCCCGAGTGGACCCGAGCGGAAAAGGAACTGGATAAGTTTTGCCGCGCCGCATAAACTCTACGTAGTCATAACACCAGCCCTGATATGCTCGGCGCCTCAATTTCGCGTATCGGAAAATATCATTAAAATGAATGACTTAAGTGTAATAGCAGGTAAGGTTCTGTTGTCAATTTCAGCAATGTTGTTCATCGCCTACGGATTGGCGGGGTTTGTTTCGCCGACTATTCCTGCAGGTTTTGCCGGCCTTGGCATAAACAGCGGAGATGCGTTTGTTGAAATCGGTGCAATGTATGGAGGGCTGCAAACCGGGATTGGCCTGTTTTGTGCGCTGGCAGCATGGCGCATGGCATATTTCCGCTCGGGACTGGCATTGCTGGTATTCAGCATCGGGATGCTGGCGCTGGCAAGGCTCTATTTTACCCTGACCGTGGAGGAGGCCGTGACCGCGTATACTTATGGAGCGCTGGTCTATGAAATGGTGACGGCCATCCTGGCCGCCGTATGCCTGAAGCAAACGCAATGACTCAACACGAATATATTTTTATTGCAGTCTCGATCATTCTTGGATTGGCAATTACGCGCTTGTTACATACCGTGGGCCTGATCACCCGGGCGCATGACAGGGTAATTTTTCACTGGTCATCAGCGCTGTGGGGTGGCAGCATCTTAATTTATATTCTGCAACTGTGGTGGGTAGGTTGGGGGCTGCGCGACATTGAAGATTGGACCTTTCTTCACTTCATTATCCTGATAATCGGCTCGACTTTTCTTTATGGCGCTGCGGAGATGGCATTTTCAGAGCCAGGCGAGGGTGTGCTTGATTTGCTGCAACACAGCCAACACCTTGGCCGCCTGTCAGCGTTGTCAATGCTGCTGTACTTTCTGGTCGGGCCATATGTGAATATATTTATGTACAACAATGCCGTAATTCCCTCAATTGCTGTTCCTTCCTTAGGAATATTGTTGATGTTATTAGTGATTTTCTTGCCGTCTAAATTTAAACTCTGGTCAGTCCTGTTTTCAGCCTATTCACTCATCGTTGTTGCCCTTACGGTGTAGACCAGCTAAGTAGGGCGGGTGACAGCGAGCTTGGTTGACGCCCGGCCGACTCACACTGCTGATTGCGCTCGACAAGGTGCTTTGGGGGTGCGGTTAGGTGAAGCCGGAGGGCGCTCATGACCATTGCTTAACTACCACCGGTATTGTTGATCACGTATTATTCAGCCCATGCAGTTGATAGAGCCCCAATTTCATAGCCGCAGAGCGCAGGAAGGATTTACCCTGCTGGAGATTATGGTTGTGTTGGCTATTGTTGGCACCGTGATCGCAGTTGTTGGCATCAACCTCACTCCCGACACAGACCGCCTGGCGCGGCTGGAGGCGGGACGTTTTATTACAGTCGTTAATGAAGTCAGGGATGAGGCCATTCTTGCTGGAGAGAGCTACTTTTTATTGATCGATGATAGGAATATGAGCTATCAATTTATTGGCATCAGGGCGGATCGCAGTAAATCCCGCGATGAAGGGCTGTTGAGGGTTCGCAGCGTAGAGCAGGGTGTTTCCCTGGATTGGGAGGTGTTCGAGCAGTTTGATAGTGAAGAATCCGAAAAACGGGTGTTGATTACTGCGCTGGGGGAAATAACTCCTTTCGAAGCATGGTTCGAGGGTGATGAAAATCAGTATCGTGTTTACGTTAACGAAGATTACCAGCTCGAGCAACGCACCGATGAGTCGTCCCGCTTGTGATATGCGACTTGATGCTGAAAACGGTTTTACCCTTATTGAAATCATCGTCGCGTTGGCGGTAGTGGCAATTGCAGTACTGTCAATGATGGGTAGCATGAGCACGCATGCCCATGTGAGTGGTGAATTGGAAAAAAACGTCATCTCGCGTTGGGTTGCCAGCAACGTAATCGCGGAAACCCGTTACCAGGCGCAGTTTGAGAGAATCAGGATTGGCAGGTCAAGCGACACTATAAGGATGGGTGGACACCGCTGGCGTGCGCGGAGTACTGTTGCCAAAACTGACGTGGAACAAGTATTTCTGCTGACCGTAGAGGTTTTTGATGAAGATACGAAGGATGATAAGCCGCTCAGCCGGCTGACCACCGCGCTTGCCTATTCTGGTGAATTATGATGAAGCGCGGATCCGGATTTACACTCATCGAAATAGTGGTTGCCGTTGCTATTTTCGGAGTGATTATGAGCATTGTGTTCCCGACCCTGGCGCAGTTTCTGGATCTTCGCGAACGGCTTCAGCAAAAGCATCAAGAGATTGCCGGTCTTCAAAAAGCCTTTCTGTTCATGGCCAATGATTTTCGCTACGCTGCGAATCGGTCGCCCAAAGACGAATACGGTGAACCGGTTAAAACCACCTTGAGTATCGATGACGGGGCACTGATTAACCTGACGGCGCTGTACCCGGATGTGAATCTGGATGGGCTTAATGTGCCGCGCCGCCTGCAGTGGGTGCTTGAAGATGGTGCACTTAAACGCATTCAGTACCCGGTAATGGACCCCGACGCGACAACACGCGCCGTCACACAAATACTATTGCGCGACGTGCAAAGTGTTGCTGTGGAAGTGAGTCACATCGAGGACGGGCGCAGTAATACAGACGATAAATGGAGCGAGGGCTCCAGCCTCCCAGGATTGATAGCCATCGACGTCGAGTTTTTGGATGGTACCGAATTCCGCCGGGTGTTCACCATGGTAGGTGGCGATAAACAAAAGGCTGTCGCAGCGGAAGCAGCAACTTCTGTCGAACCATCGATTAACCCCGAATCGGATGAGTCCACGAGCGATCAGGACACCGGAGACAGTTGATGAAATCGGGCTCAACAATAAACCCTCCGGCGCAGAGCGGCCTGGCACTGGTCACCGTGCTGTTGATCGTTGCCCTTATTGCCTCTTTGCAAGTGTTCCTGATAGAACAGCAGCATTTGCTGATACGCATGATAGGCAACCAAAAAGCAGCTGAGCAGAGCTTTCAATATGCGCAGGGAATTAATACGTGGGCGACGCGGGTGCTGTATGAAGACGCAAATCCTGCCATCGACTATTGGGGTGAGGACTGGTACAAGTTCGGTAAACCAGTCGAGCAGCAGCAAAATCAGAATGTTGACCAGTCGGACTTTTCCCTGCAGACAACCCGCCAGGCAGCTGAGGAAGAAGAACCCATGCCACAGGTAGACTTTGGCATTGAGGGACTGAAATTTGAAATACAGGATCTGCAGTCACGCTTCAACCTCAACAATCTTGAGGATAAAAATCCGGCTGCGATGAAAGCATATAAAACGATTTTTCTAAACCTTCTGGAAATCCTGCAGATTGGCGAGATAGCTGATCGTGAACAGTTGTACGGCGCACTGCTGGATTGGCTTGACGAAAATGACTTGGCAAGCGCCAGTGGTTATGAGAGTGGCGATTATCAAATAAAAACCACGCCCTATTATTCTGCCGATCAAAAACTAACTTCACTGGGCGAGCTTCGTTTTGTCGAGGGGTTTACAGCGGAAGTGATTTCAAAGCTCAGGCCCTATGTGACTGCTTTGCCAATTAATAATGCTAAAATCAATCTGAACACCGCCAGCGCTGAGGTCGTGGCGGCCCTTAGTGCTGTTCCGGTCACTGATCTGGGGAGCATCTCAGCATTTCTCAGTGAACGCGAAGAAGAGGCCTTTTTAGGATTCCAAAGCGCAGATATCCAGCGCGCCGAAAGTGCTATTATTGGCGCATCCGTTATCGGTAAAACGCCGGTTCCAAATATGTTGCAGACCTTCAGTCAGTTTTTCAGCGTTAACGCCCACATTAGCCTCGGTGATCACAGTTACTGTACCAGAACTGTTGTTATGCGGGAGGCTGCAAATCCAGATGATTCTGCAGTGCCAGGAATCACCATTATTGGGCGGGAACATGACACGTTCTGCGTCGATTCCCAGACTTTATAGCGCCTATGCAACTCTATATTCGATTAGAAGCCCCGTTTGAATGGGTGCGTGTCAACGGACGTAAAGTTGAATCCTTCGGTGAAGTGGCCTCGCCGGCTGATTACCCTGTGTCAGCTGACTATGAAGTAATCGGTGTAGTACCAGGTACCCTGGTTACTGCGCATCGGGTTAGTCTTCCGGCAAAATCCCGCAAACAGTTTCAAACCGCGTTGCCATACGCGCTGGAAGAAACCGTTTCAGAAGAAATTGATGATCTGCATTTCGTAGTGCCGCAGTGGCAACCCGGTCAGGCGTGTACAGTACTCGTTGTGGCCAAACAACATATGCAAAGATGGCAGGCGCTTGCTGACGATAATCGCCTGCCGGTTAACACGCTGGTTCCAGATTACGCGTTGCTGCCGATCCATGATGCAGCAGATTGCACATTGTGCCGTCAAGATGAGCGTGTGTTGACTAACCATGAGGGAGGTTTTGGGGTCAGTCTGGATACGGAATTCATTGAATCATGGTTAATGGATGTACCCGTGTCATCGGTGATCGCAGTGAACGACCAGCAATTGACTGAGCAGCTCATTGAAAAACACCCGGATCGCGATTTTCGGCATTGGCCAATCGGTGAAAAGATGGCACATTGGCTGGAGTACCCCAGGGTGATGGAGCTTGATCTATGGTCAGATGCCTACCGTCCTTCGGTCAATAGTCTGGATTGGCGGTCGTTCTCGCTGCCGCTGATCATTTTCGGGATTGCCGTTGCTGCGCTATTCTTATTCGATACCTATCGGTATTTCTCGCTACATGCCGAAGTGCGATCAATAGATGCAGAGATGCAGGACATCATCAAGCGTACATTTCCTGAGATCGACACTGTTGAGGTCAATAACGAACGCTATATCATGCAGCAGGCACTTGAGCGACGCCGTGGGCCGGTCATCTCAGGTGGAATGCACACATTATTGGCAGAAACATCGGCCGTACTGCGGCGCGAAAAAATCACCCTGTCAAATATCGTTTACCGCGACTCGGAATTGGTCATCACCTGTCAGCTGAATGACTTTTCGCAGGTTGACAAGATTACCCGGCAATTAAATTCCAGACCGGCAATCAGTGCCACTTTGCAGTCTTCAGCGTCGGATGATGGTGAAATCGTCGCCAGCTACGCATTAACCGAAAGTTGATAGAGAATACACAGAGCCGTGCAAAATATTATTAAATCAAAATGGGCGAAATTGGAGCAGCGCGAGAGACTTGTGCTGGGCTGGGGCGCTTTTATTGTCGCAGCGATAATTTTCTATGCATTTATCTGGCAGCCCTGGCATCGTGCGATTGAGCACATGGAGCAAGCTTTGCAGCCGCGGCGTGAAAGCCTTGTGTGGATGCGTCAGCAGGCGGAAATAATAGAAAAAGGGCCGGCCAGGAATAGTGCGGCAAACTTTAAAGGCATGTCTGAGTCTTTATTGTCGGTGATTGAAAAAACTGCCAGGGTCAGCAAAGTGCGTGAATCCATTCAGCAAATGGTACCCAGTTCGAACGGTGATGAAGTGCGCGTGGTTCTTGAGGAGGCAAATTTTAATAACTGGGTACGCTGGATTGACGTGCTCATCAAGGATTATGGCGTCACCGTGAAACAGCTTTCTGCCGAGCGTGATGAAGATTCGCCCAATGTCGCTGAAATAAGAATTACCTTCGAGCGAGTTTAGTTGTTGATGTTTTGCCAAACGTAAAAAAGTCCGCAGGGGCGGACTTTTAATGATTTTTATTGGCGTATCAGGTGTATCGAATTTTCACCCGCGTTGGGAAAACTTTACCGCCGATTAGAGCTGTTCGACCATATAGTCAACAGCAGCCTTTACTGAGTCATCTGAGAGCGCTGTATTGCCACCCTTGGCAGGCATCATGCCGGCTTCACCTGTATAACCATTTATGGCATTCGCATAGAGCGCTTCGATGCCCTTTGTCACACGTGACTCCCAGTCTCCCGCATCTCCTAACATCGGAGCGCCAGCCACGCCCGACGTGTGACAGGCCCCACAACTGGCATAGGCTTGCTCACCAGTCAGTGCCTCCGCAACTACTACTGGTGCAGCCGCAGCGGTTTCCGCTGCGAATGCTCCAACTGGTGCAATGCGCTCGGCAATTGAGTTGCTGTTTTCCAATTCACTGCGCGCGTCCAGACGCTCGTTCACATCGCTTGCTGCGAATGTGGCAACAAACATTAGCAAAACGGCAATTACCGACATTGCAATGATCATAATGATAAATAGACGATTGAACGTTGAATCGTTCATTTGTTCTTCACTCATTGAATTACCTGTGCAGCTTTTTTGACGGAATTTGAACGGGGGCGATTATAGCCTATCCGAAGATATGGAAAAACCGTTTTTGAAACGGTTTAGGGTTTGCCAACTGCCATTCCTCAGCCCTTAAAAAGCGAGCCAAGAACACCCCGAATAACACGTCTGCCGAGCGAAGAGCCGATAGACCTGGCTGCGCTGCTGATAAACGCCTCGGTCGGTGTTTGCCTGGTCGAGCGTCGTTTTTTGGTTTTGCTCTGGGCTTTGGCTTTCTGTTCCGCCAATTCGCGCTCAGCTTCCTGTTTCTGCAAACGCGCCTCTTCTGCTGCCGACTTCTGGGCACGTGCCACCAGCATTTCATGGGCAGAGTCACGATCGAGTGTTTTGTCGTAACGGCCTCTGTAAGGGGATCGTTGCACCTGTTCTTTTCTTTCTGCTGCGCTCATCGGCCCGATCCTTGATTCCGGGGGGCGAATCAAAATCCGCTCGACCTGGGTTGGAATTCCCTTGGCGTTTAGCGTTGATACCAATGCTTCACCCACCCCCAGTTCGGTAATCACACCTTTGGTATCCAGTTTGGGATTGCTGCGAAAGGTATCAGCCACAATTCGCACTGCCTTTTGATCCTTGGGTGTGAATGCACGCAGCGCATGTTGAATCTTCAGGCCTAGTTGACCCAATATTTCTTCAGGCACATCCAGCGGGCTCTGCGAGATAAAGTAGATACCGACACCCTTGGAACGAATCAGCCGGACTACCTGTTCAATTTTATCCACCAGGACCCTTGGCGCATCGTCAAATAACAGGTGTGCC
Source organism: Arenicella sp. (assembly GCA_018677115.1). Taxonomy (GTDB): domain Bacteria; phylum Pseudomonadota; class Gammaproteobacteria; order Arenicellales; family Arenicellaceae; genus Arenicella. The sequence continues at coordinate 7,782 of JAHHOC010000387.1, forward strand.
TCGTCAAAAAACATAACAAATTTTGGTTTCTCCGCATCGCCGACTTCAGGCAGGCTCTCAAATAGCTCAGCCAGCAACCAGAGTAGAAAAGTCGCATACAGCTTGGGGGAAGTCTGGATGAGTTTGCTGGCGTCGAGAATGTTGATAACACCGCGACCTGAGAAATCAAGGCTCATCAGATCATCGAGCTCAATCGCCGGTTCGCCCAGTAAATACTCTGCGCCTTGCTCTTCAAGCACCAGTAATCCGCGTTGGATGGCGCCGATTGATGCGGTTGATATATTGCCGTATTCAGATCTCAGCTGTGCGCGATTATCACCCATCCATATCAACATGGAACGCAGGTCCTTTAAATCCAGAATCAATAATCCCTGATCATCGGCAATCTTAAAGCAGGAATAGAGAATTCCGGTCTGGGTCTCGTTCAGTTCAAGCAGGTTCGACAGCAATAAAGGGCCGATTTCGCTGACAGTGGTACGAATTGGATGCCCTTTTTTGCCGAACAGGTCCCAGAACACAACCGGACTCGGCTGCATTTCGTAGTTCTCGATGCCGATGGTGGCGATACGCTCATCTATTTTCGGGTGTGGTTTGGCGGGCTTGCCGACACCCGATACATCACCTTTCACGTCTGCCAGGAACACAGGTACCCCAATCTGCGAGAAATTCTCCGCCAGAATTTGCAGGGTTACTGTTTTACCGGTACCTGTAGCGCCCGAAACCATGCCATGGCGGTTTGCCATGCGCGCGTCCATCGTTACCGTTTGTGTGCCATTGCCGCCGATAAGCAGGCTGATTTTTTCAGTCATAAGCTAGTTGAATAGTTTTCCAGTGATTCGCCATTGTAAGTCGGATTTGGTCCGCTCTTACGCCAGATTCAATACCATCTTGTTTGCCATCGAAGTCTAACAGTGATTGGGCTGCGCTTGAAGGATGAGGCTGATCCTTTTTATCTCACTGGACCAGTTAATTTCAACTTCGTCTGTTGCTGCGCCAAGTGACCGCTGCATCTGGCGTATAGCAAGTTGTGGGATATATCTTCAGATTGCGGGGCAATGAGAGATTGTGGCGTTGTTGAAGCACAGCCAGAGCCACCGAGAATGCGTGGGCATATGGATAAATCAGACTGTCCAATCGAATGGCACAGAACCGTGCCAGATTTTCTATGGCCAATCCAGCATGTATAGGCTGAATTACCCTGTTATTGCTTACAATTGCCCGAGAATATCATTGCAATTTGTTCAGCATACTCATACATTGACATATTCATTGGCAAGTTCTGTTGCATCGCCCTGACTGGCGCGAAAATCGCGCTTTATATGATGCGGCGGGGCAGATTTGTTAGCAGGTAATTTTTCGAACAAAACTAACATGCGTATTGCGATACTCGAGGACGACAAGGATCAGGCTGATTTGCTGAAACTGTGGCTGGAAGAGAAAGATCACCAGTGCTCGGTTTTCAGTGATGGCAATGCTTTTATTCGAGCATATTCGCGTGACAGTTATGATGTCGTGTTGCTGGATTGGATGGTGCCGCATCTCAGCGGCATAGATGTGCTCAAACATCTTCGAAATCATCTCGACCCACAGGTGCCGGTTGTTTTTATAACGCAGCGAGACACGGAGGAAGATATTGTCGAAGCACTGAGTGCTGGCGCTGACGATTTCATTGCTAAACCAATCCGGCAAATGGAAACCATGGCTCGTATCGACGCGATTGCGCGGAGGGTTGGCTATGGCGATGAAAATACAGCTGAGAATTATGATTTTGCACCGTATTCGATTGATACCAAGACGCGCCAGGTTCGCTACCAAGGAGAACTGATTGACATGACGCAAAAGGAATATGAACTTACTTTGTTCCTGTTTAAGAATCTGGGACGGGTCATCTCGCGCGGGCACCTGCTTGAAATGGTTTGGGGAACGAGCTCTCAGATCAATACGCGCACGGTGGACACTCATATAAGCCGCTTGAGGACTAAACTGCAGCTTGATCAACAGGATGACTGGAAGTTAACTTCGGTATACCGGCACGGATACCGCTTGGAAAATGTCAGCTAAACTTATTATTATTCAACCGTTAATGCGAAGTTATTGTAGTACTTCGGGAGTTGCAGCATGAGCCAAAAAGGCAAACGTCCGTCAGCCGAAATAATCAACCCGGGGCTGGCTGAGATTGATAAAGTCCGAGATATCCTGTTCGGTAAATATGTCGCTGACTTTGAACACCGGTTTGCGGAGCTGGAGAAGCGCATGGAAGCCGATGTAGATACCCTCAAGGAACGTTTGGTCAAAAAGATCGAGAGCATGGATGACACAGTGGGCAATTCAATTGCCAAGCTGGATGAGCGCCTGGCACTTGAAAAGAAAGACCGTGATAGTGAATTAAAAGCGTTGCAGAAAATGCTGGACGATGCGCAGGCGTCATTGCAACATTCGATAAATACAATGGAGGATCAGGCCAATCAGGATTTGGGAGTGGTGCGGAAAACGCTGGAGAGTAGCCAGCAGGATATGCTGGATCAGATGAATAAGGCGCAAAAGGAACTGACTGCCATGATTGAGAAGCAAAAAGATCAACTAGAATCCGACAAAGTTGGTCGGCAGTCACTGGCTCTGTTGTTGGATGAAGTTGCCCTTCGTCTGCGCGGAGATGACGAGTAAGGCGATCAATAGGGAATTATTTCCGGACCCCGGGTATCGCTTGGCGAACATGCCGTTGAGTCCTGAATCATGAGCCAGATAGAAGAGCTGCGGCAGATTCTGGTTGGTGATAATGCCGAGGAGCTTGCCAAACTGCGCAACAGGATTGATAGCCTGGATCAGCGTACCAAAGATGTGGCAGAAGTGCTCGCGCCCGCTATCGATGCCGGAATCAAGAAAAACGACAAGTTGGTTAATTCGCTGGCGGGCCCGGTATCGAGCAGTTTGAAGACTGCTATTCGCGCTGAACCCGACAATTACGCAGAAATCCTATACCCGGTTATGGCGCCGGCAATCCGCCGGGCTATTTCCCAGGCGATCAGTTCGCTGATGGTGACGATTAACCAGACTATGGCCTCGGCGACATCCGCAGAGGGAATCAGTCTGCGTATGCAGTCGTGGCGAACCGGCGTGCCTTATGCGCAACTGGCGTTGCGCAAGTCATTGCAATACCGCGTTGAGCATGTCTATTTGATCGACCGCGAGTCAGGGATGATGGTGACCGAGTGTGGGGTGGAGGAAAGTGGCACACTGGATAGTGATGCTGTCAGCGCCATGTTTGCGGCGATTCAGAGTTTTGTGCAGGATTCGTTTTCAGGACGTGAGGATGATCGGTTGACCGACCTTAAGGTGGGTGAATACAACGTGTGGATCGCCCACGGGCGCAAATTGATGTTAGCCTGTGTCATAGACGGCGATCCCCCGGAAAGTTTTAAAACTGTTATGTACGATACGCTCGATGGAATCCGTAGTGACTATGCCAATGAGATTGAGGATTTTGACGGTGATAACAGTGCCTTCGGAGGTGTTGAGGAGAGGTTGCAGCCGTTGTTGCAATCACAGCTCAAAGAAGAACAAGATGAAGCGGACAGTGACCAGGCAGTTGATTTAAAAACGCTGCTATTTGCGATGCTGGCTTTGGCGCTGGTGGCCTATCTGGTCTATGGATGGGTAACCGCAGCTACCCAGAGGCAAACAGTAGAACATTACCTCAAGCAGACTCCGGGAATGGCGATTACCGAAACCTATTGGCAAGATGACCGGATCGTGGTGCAAGGCCTGCAGGATCCTGATGCTGAAATTCCCTTCGCTACTCTCAAAGCTCACAG
>JAHHOC010000391.1 GCA_018677115.1 Arenicella sp.
ACATCGTTGGCACCAAGTCGGAGCAGGCGGGCATGATCAAGCACGGTTCAAAAATGGTGCAGGCGGTGAATAATCTTGAGGTGCCGCGTATAACCCTGATGACCGGTGCCAGTTTTGGTGCCGGCAATTACGGCATGTGTGGGCGCGGTTTTTTCCCTGATTTCCTCTACACTTTTCCCAACGCCAGAACAGGCGTGATGGGGGGTGAGCAGGCAGCCAAGACGATGTCGATGGTGGCACGTGCCAAAGCTGAAGCGCTGGGTAAACAGGCTGATGAAGAAGCCCTGGCCAAACAGGAAAAAGGCCTAACTCATATGTTTGATAGTCAATCCTCGGCATTTTACACATCAGGCCACATGATGGACGATGGCATTATCGACCCGCGGCAAACCCGTAACACTCTGGGTTTTTTGCTGGAAACTGTTAAAGAGGGCCGGATTCGCAGCGTTCGCCCGAACACTTTTGGCATCGCGCGATTGTAAAACAAGGCGAATATGAGGCAATACGATGAAGTTACCCGACACTAATGAACTGTTACTGGCGCTGCAGGGCAGCGTTCTGCATATCTGGTTTAATCGCCCTGAGACCCGCAATGCTCTGTCGGCAGAAATGGCAGCTGAGCTCAGTGAGGTGCTGGATGCAGTGCGTGATGATCGATCCGTTCGCACTATTGTGATGCGAGGTAAAGGCGGATTTTTTTGCGCCGGCGGTAATATCAAGGGTTTTAAATCCAGCATGCAGGGAAACATGGATCACGACGAGGTGGCGAAATCCAATCGTGAATTCGGCGATTTGATGACCAAGGTAAACGAGCAACCCCAGGTTGTAATCATGCTGGTGGAAGGGGCGGCCATCGGCGGCGGCCTTGGCCTGGCCTGCGTGGGTGATGTCACGATCGTCACCCGGGATGCGCGCTTTCGGTTGAGTGAGACCAGCCTGGGCATTCCCCCGGCGCAGATTGCCCCCTTTGTCACCGAGCGTGTGGGCCTGACGCAGGCACGTCGGTTGATGCTCACCGGCGCATATTTTAAGGGTGAGCAGGCTGTTGAGTATGGCATCGCGCATCGGGTGGCGGACGATGTTGAACAGCTGGTGCAGATGTGTGGGGAGGTGATCGGGCAAATTATGAAGTGTGCGCCCAATGCTAACGCTACGACCAAATCGATCATCTTTCAATCTATGCGGATTCCCCGTGCGATGGCACTCGACTTTGCCGCCAAGGGGTTCGCAGACTGCATGTTGAGTGACGAGGGGCGTGAAGGCGTTGCAGCTTTCATTGAAAAAAGGCCGGCCAACTGGTCGGTTGAGAAGTAGCGCCCGGTGACAGACAGGAGACATTGGTGAGTCGATTCAACAGTGTGCTGATCGCCAACCGTGGTGAAATTGCCTGTCGCATAATTCGTACTGCGAAAGCATTGGGCTATCGGACGGTGGCTGTTTACTCCGAAGCCGATGCCAAGGCACCACATGTCAAAATGGCGGATGATGCAGTCTGTATCGGTGCCAGTCCGGTGAATGAGTCTTATCTGGTATTAGACAAGATTGTCGAAGCGGCTAAAGAGAGTGGCGCTCAGGCAATACACCCCGGCTATGGCTTTCTTAGCGAGAATGCTGCCTTTGCAACTGCCTGTGAGGCGGAGGGTATCGTGTTTATCGGCCCGCATGCCGAAGCCATCGAGGTGATGGGTAATAAGGCAGAGTCCAAGCGCCGAATGCTGGCAGCCGATGTGCCCTGTGTGCCGGGCTATGAGGGTGAAGACCAGAGTGATGCAGTGATGCTGGCTGAGGCAGACAAGATTGGTGTGCCGATCATGGTTAAAGCCGCAGCTGGGGGAGGCGGTCGCGGCATGCGCCTGGTGGAGAACCTGTCTGAGCTACCGAACGCTATTAAGCTTGCGCGTTCCGAAGCCCAGAATGCCTTTGGTTGCGGTGAACTGATTTTAGAAAAAGCCATTGCCGCACCGCGGCACGTTGAGATACAGGTTTTCGCTGACAGTGTCGGCAACACGGTGCACCTTGGTGAACGCGACTGTTCGGTGCAGCGCCGCCACCAAAAGGTGGTGGAAGAGGCGCCTTGCCCGGTTATGACACCGGAGCTACGCGAAAAAATGGGTGCTGCCGCGGTCGCAGCAGCCACAAGCATTGATTATCTGGGTGCCGGCACGGTTGAGTTTCTGCTTGATTCTGAAGGCGCGTTTTATTTCCTTGAGATGAATACCCGACTGCAGGTGGAGCATCCGGTCACCGAGTTGGTCACTGGCCTTGATCTGGTGGCGCTGCAACTGCAGGTTGCGCAGGGGGAACCGTTGGGGCTGAGTCTACAGGATGTCTCGTTGTCTGGGCATGCTATCGAAGTGCGCTTATATTCTGAAGATCCGTCGCAGGGATTCCTGCCGACTTCCGGCACTATTGAACTCTGGAAACCGGCCAATGG
>JAHHOC010000396.1 GCA_018677115.1 Arenicella sp.
TCATTGGACAGGTAACCCGCGAGAGCCCGATCAATAATCTGGTCGTTACGTTGCTCGACTGATTCCTCATGATCGGCAAAATCAACCGCCGGCTGATCCACAATGTAAGTGAAAATCGTCTGCAGACCGAGGTTGTAATAATAGCTGATAAATTTTACTGTGTAGGACCATATTTCTGATAAGGAATTACCCGATATAGATGGCCTAACATCTTGAATATAATCACTTTCCGACATAAGATTTCCCACGACTGTACGGACTCGCTTAGCGCGGTCCAGCACCCAGATACGGGTGTCCGAACGATCCAGGCCTTTGAGTATCTTGGCTATTTCGGGTGACTGAACCAGCAGACGGGATAATTCATCGGTATCCGATTGTGGTGTAGTCGTCACCAGTGCCTCCAATGCCAATGTATCGATGTCATCTATGTCGGCGACCTGCAACTGGATCCGTGTATCTGACGACAGCATAAACCGCGGGATTCGCAGCTCGACATTGTATCCCTTGTCGCTCAAGCTCATTTCCGCCGCCAGGTTATAGTCCGGGTCGCCAGTGACCGGATATTGCCAGTTTTCATCCATACGGTAAATGCTCATCCGGCCCGGTTGTCCCGCGATCATGGTATATCGCTGGGTAGCGCGGCCCGGGTCTTGCAGGGTCAACCGTAAATGATCGGCTGAATCAACGCGCAGGAAACCCTGTTGACGGAAAATCACTTCATCGTCCTCAACGGCAAACAGCGCGTAAATGTATCGGCCGTGGTAGCCTAATAAGTGGTCCACTTTAAAAACATTGGGTGTCGGTGGCTGATCCAATTCATCGTTCAACCGTTCATCATCCAATAATGGGTTTGCCAGCGGCGTAAAACTGACTGCCTGGCGGGCTTGTTCGCCCCAATCGCTCAGATCACCATTTATATTTATGTAGTTAGGCAGCGGGTAGGCATAGATGTCATTCTGCTCTCTGGATTCTTCATTAATGGTGGCGTTTTCAGTGAATAACTCAGGACGGTCATGCAATACTGTTGCGACCGCACGCGAGGTCAGGCTGAGCGCATCTTCCTGGCCCGACAGTAGAAACGTCTTCATGTCACGCACGTAGATATACGACATCCACGGTATCAGCAGCAGCAACAAGGCCACCATCAACAACTTGGTCCTAATGGAGAATGCGGCACGCATAGATAGTCAGGAGTTGTGCAGTTACACTAGCGGATGGTCAGTCAGCAGGATTCCATTTGTAGCCAACCCCGAACACCGTCTGGATATGCTTGAAATCAGGGTCTATCTCTTTGAATTTATTACGAATTCGTCTAATGTAGCCATTAATTGTATTACGCTCAACATAGCTCTGGCGGGTCACCTGCATCATGTTTTCATAGGTCTTAACATGCCCCGGGTGCCGGGCCATTGATTCAATTAACCAGAATTCGGTGAGCGTGAGGCTCAGTTCCTGGCCTTTCCAGCGGATTGACATGCTGTCTTCATCAATTTCGAGGTCATCGACAACAAGCATATCGGATTTGGCAACATCACTGCTTTTCTGGCCAAGGCTGTCAACGATGCGAAACAGCGAGTTAATGCGCACGCTCAAGAACTGCATATTCAGCGGCTTGGTTAAATAGTCCCAGGCATCGAGGCGTAAGCCGGACACCCTGTCGATATCGGTGTCGCGTGCGGTCAGGAATATGATAGGCAGAGTGGGGGACAGGGCCCGCAAGTCGCGGCACAGGTCAAATCCGCCATCCATTTCGTTCTCTAACATGATATCCAGGATTGCGAGGTCGGGGATGTCCCTTTGCATGCCTTGCAATGCTTCCCGTCGGTTGGCATAGGTCGCCACCTCATAGCCTGATTGTTTCAATGCATCGGCATAATTCTCACGTTGATCGAAATCGTCTTCGACGATTGCTACTTTTCTGGCCATAGATTGTGTGTTGCGGGGTTGTCAGGTCGCTATTCTGCCTGAACCGCTGCAGATACGCTTAGTTTTTACCATTTATTCAGGAAAACCATATTTTTACCATTAGTTTATCCTGATTTCGTCATTCCAAAACGTTTAAATAGGTTCACGAGAGAAGATCGTGTCCGTAGGGCTTTCGGCAGCAAAAACAATTATAAACTGCTGATAACGTTCGGAGTTGGGGTAACCGATGTTTCGGGCACGAAATGTTAAACATGAGAGTTGAAGTATACAAGGGTATGTTATGAGCAGTATTACTAGTCACCAAGCACATCACCAGGTATTTGTACCTGTCACAGATGATCTACTCTACAACCATCCGGAGCAAATAGAAGGCCCGTTGGTGCCTTACTTCGCAGGTATGGAATGCCAGAACTGGTTGGCCATCGAGATCAATCCGGACGAATCTGAAGAGTTGGTTGCCGAAAAGCGCAAAAAGCGTCCTGCACCCAAGCTGCGTCTCGCATTCAGTTCCTGAACCGCGAATCACAACGTTTTTCAACTTAAGTCCCGTCAGTGGGTTAGTCCTGTCTGCGGCCTCATTTCGCCGCTCTGGCGCTGTGACAGTGTGTGCCAGAGGGAAATCACTGCAGCACAGCTAGTCGCCTCATTTGCGAGGCATATGGGATTAGTCAATGGTGGTCGCAATCAATTCACCGGGCACGCACAGATAGGGTAAACTTTCATCAATTGAACAAATTGAAATCATTAAAATTCAAAGTATTTGGAAGGGATGTTTCCATTGACAGAACAGAAGAAGGTTGGAAGGCTTTTTATGCTGGTGCCGAGGGAAAACGTCGACCAGCAGGAGACATCATCGTGCCGTCGCACATCACTGAATCTGAGATGGCTCAATACCTCGATGACTTATGTCATGAATGGGCGAACGGGCGATACCAGAGTGTTAAGCGCGTTGACTGACTAAGCAAAGCGGAATTATAGGGCGCAAACGTGAGTTCAAAGTTAGTGAGCTATATTCTGAATGATGGCGTCGCTACCATTACCATGGACGATGGTAAAAATAATTTGCTCTCGCCCGATATGCTGTCGCAACTGAATGCCGCACTGGACCGCGCAGAAAAGGACCGGGCGGTGGTATTGCTGTGCGGGCGCGAGGAGATGTTCAGTGCCGGTTTTGACCTCGGCATACTCAGGTCTTCGGCCCAGCAAGCCTTCGGCATGC
>JAHHOC010000409.1 GCA_018677115.1 Arenicella sp.
GCGGATAACAGTTCCCGGCCTACGCCAGATTGATTGGTGATAACTACGATGTCGTAGCCTGCCTGTGACAATCGGGCGATAGCTTCGAGACTTCCTTTCAAAGGGCGCCATTCCTCCGGACTTTTAATAAAGTTGTCGGACTCATGATTAATGACACCGTCGCGATCCAGTAGTATCAGTTTCATGAGCTTAGCCGGGTTGCAGACATTGAAGTTGTCGTTAGCTTTGTAACAGCGATACGTCGGCAACCTGCAGGAACAATTGCCTCACTTTATTCAGCAGCGCCAGACGATTGCGTTGTTGTTCAGGATCATCACTCATTACCATAACGTGCTCGAAAAATTCATCTACAGGAGAGCGCAATGCCGCCAGTTGTTGCAGGCCTTGATTATAGTCACCGGTTTCAAACAGTGCGCAGCAGCTTTTTGCTATTGCGTCGATGGCGGTATTCAGTGATTGCTCGGCAGCTTCCACTAATAAATCCGGGTTAACTTCTGTGCTGATGGCGTTGTCCTGTTTCTTTAGTATATTACTGATGCGTTTGTTTGCCGCCACCAGATCATCAGCTTCCGCCATGCGGCTGAACTGATCCACTGCTTTGACCCTGTTTTCGAAATCAACGGGATTATCTGGTTCACAGGCCATCACCGCATTAATAATTGTAGTCGCTATATTTTGGTTGCGGTAATAGGCCGTTAACCGACCGGTTATGAAGTCGCCAATATCGGCCTGCGTTTGGGCATCGACTTCAAATTGTTGTTGCCCGGCATAGACCTGGGCCGTGTTGGCGATCAGCTCGCGAAAATTCAGGGCATGTTTGTTTTCAATCAAAATGCGTAAAATACCCAGAGCCGCACGGCGCAAACCGTAAGGGTCCCTGTCGCCTGTAGGGATTTCGCCGGCGGCATAAATGCCTACCAGGCTATCAAGCTTATCGGCCAGAGCCAGCGCCTGCGCTTCCTTTGACCGGGGCAGGTGATCTCCGGCAAACCTCGGCCAGTACTGTTGCTCGATCGATTCACCGACCAGTGGATTTTCGCCATCGCGGTCTGCATAGTAGTGTCCCATTATGCCTTGCAGCTCATCGAACTCGTTGACCATGTCCGAAACCAGGTCGGCCTTGGACAGGGAAGCTGCACGAGCTGCAATATCTGCATCTGCACCAATCTGCTCGGCGAGAATCACGGCCAATGCAGCCAGGCGTTCAGATTTGTCAGCAATGCTCCCCAAGCGGGTATGAAACAAGACATTGGCCAGCGAATCCGCACGATCCTCCAAGCTGATTTTCTGATCTGTTTCCCAGAAAAAACGTGCATCCGCCAGTCGCGCCTGCAGCACTCTCTCGTTACCCTTGATTACGCGCTCAGAATCCCGGCTCTGGATATTGCTGACGGTAATAAAATTCGGCATTAGCTCGCCATTTTTATTTTTCAGGTGGAAATACTTCTGATGATCCCGCATTGATGAAATAAGACACTCTTGCGGAACCTGCAGGAAGTCCACATCAAAATTCCCAATGATAGCGGCCGGGTACTCAACCAGCCCGGTCACTTCGTCCAACAATGCCTGATCTGGCTCGATGCAGCCGCCCACAGATTTAGCCAGTTGCTCAATTTGATCGCTGATCATGCGCTGCCGTTGGGCAAAATCGGCTACCACATACCCTTTGTCGAGAAGCGTTTTGGCATAATCATCCGCATGCTGAATCGGAATTGAGTCGCTGCCATGAAAGCGATGGCCGCGGGTATTATTGCCGGCCGACTTGTTGAGCAGCTGTAACGGAAGTTGATCGCTGCCATGCAGAGCGAGCAGCCATTGAACCGGCCGAACAAACTCGGCTTCAGTGCTTCCCCAGCGCATACGCTTGGGGATCGGTAATCGTTTAACTGACCGATCAACAATACCCGCAATCAATTCGGCAATGCTTTTTCCGTTTTGCTCATGCCTGTGAACAAGCCACTCTCCCTTGTCGGTCTGCATTTTTTCAAGCTCGCCAACCTCGACCCCGCAGGATTTTGCGAACCCCAGCGCAGCAGCCGTGGCTTCTCCATTTTGATCAAAGGCGGCGGCCACGGCAGGTCCGCGCCGCTCTATGTGCTGGTCAGGCTGGCTGTTCTGTACTTCTGGCACACTGATAGCGAGGCGCCGTGGCGATGCGTAGCAGATGGCGCCTTCGCTTTGCGCAGTGCTTATTAGTTCCGCCTCTATAAGGCCGGCCAATATTTCCTGGCAAAATGCCCGGCTCAGTTGCTTCAGGGACTTGGGAGGTAGCTCCTCAGTACCAATTTCCAGCAGCAGTGTCTGTGCGCTCATGGTGATTTCGATCCGCCCGGGTTTCCGCGTGGAAAACCGAGCGCCTCACGTGAATCGTAATATCCCTGCGCAACGCCTTTGGCGAGATTTCGGATACGGCCAATATAGCGGGCCCGCTCGGTGACACTTATTGCGTGACGCGCGTCCAGCAGATTGAACGCATGCGAGGCCTTAAGCACCTTTTCATAGGCCGGCAGCGGCAATTTGTTCTCCAGCAAGTGTTCACATTCGGATTCGCTGGCGTTGAAGTGACGGAACAATTCCTCGACGTTGGCATGCTCGAAGTTGTAGGTGGATTGTTCTACTTCATTTTGGTGATAGATGTCACCATAAGTAAAACCATCCGTCCATTGCAGGTCATAGACACTGTCGACCCCCTGCAGATACATCGCCAGGCGTTCTATACCATAGGTAATCTCGCCGGTAACCGGGTGGCAATCCAGGCCTCCCACTTGTTGAAAGTAGGTGAACTGGGTTACCTCCATGCCGTTCAGCCAGACTTCCCAGCCCAGCCCCCACGCGCCCAGGGTGGGTGACTCCCAATCGTCTTCAACAAACCGCACATCATCGCTCAGCATATCGATGCCCAGGTTGCGTAATGACTCCAGGTATAATTCCTGGAAATTATCCGGCGACGGTTTCAGGATCACCTGGTATTGAAAATAATGCTGCAGGCGGTTGGGGTTTTCGCCGTAACGGCCGTCGGTGGGCCGCCGTGACGGCTGGACGTATGCAGCCCTCATCGGTTCGGGGCCCACGGCACCCAGAAAGGTTGCAGGATGAAAGGTGCCGGCGCCGACTTCAATGTCGAGTGGTTGCATGACGACACAACCGTGTTCAGCCCAGAATTGCTGAAGGCGCAGCATCATGTCCTGGAAATTTAAAATGTCACTCATTCTTTTTGATGGCTGGGACGATTACGATCAAAAGGCTATAAAAAAGGCGGTTTACACCGCCTACCGAACCGAAGTGCCTATTATAGCGGGCAGACCCAAATAAGCGAGAGCTTTACCCCTGTGATTGGCTTATTGGTGACTAAGTTCCTGCACAATGAAACCGTCATTACCACTGTGACACGCCGGGTGTTTGTGCCAGGCAATGTGGCTCATTTGCCTAACTGTAAAAATGCTCAGTTATAAAATATTAGACAATAGGCCAGCTTTGGAGTAATTTATACGACCGACTTAGGTAATGCCCAAGTCGCCAAGGAGCGAGGAGGGTGCAATAACAGCACTATTCTCGAAAATAAGAAGACTCGCAATAATAATAATTAAGCGGGTCTTTTTATATTTGGACATGCCTGTTTACGGCCACCACCGCAGAACCCACCGTAACTGAGATGTCACTGCCAGCAGGCAGTTTGCCCGCCGCCTGCAGAGTGGTAGAGTCTGCCCTTATAAAGATGCGCTATGAGCATTCAAAATGCACTGAAGTAGTGCACATGCGAGTGCAAATGATCCATAATGGTGCAATTTAATTCAATTTGATTGAAAAATGCCTGTATTCAAGCGGCTTTTAACGATTCTTCGCCAAAAAATAGTTGGCACGAAGTTTGCTATAATCCGGTGCACACTTCACATCGTCATGCTGATTGGGTGGAAAAGTAGCCTCTCAAGGCTAACTGCAAGACTCCCCTGGCCCGCCGACCTGTGACTGTCGAAACGGATCGTAATTTGTCGATTGCTCGAGTGTTTCGAGCGGCTGTAAGACGCGGTCATAAAATTCTAACAACTGTTATAGAGGTATAAAGTAATGTCAGCTTCAGACGTTCTAAAACAAATAAAAAGCGAAGATATCAAATATATAGATTTTCGTTTTACTGATACGCGAGGGAAAGAGCAACACGTGACGGTTCCTACCAGCGTGGTAGACGAAGATACGTTTACCGAAGGCAAAATGTTCGACGGTTCGTCGGTGGCTGGTTGGAAGGGGATCAATGAGTCGGATATGATTTTGATGCCTGAGGCAGAAAGCGCCGTCCTGGACCCTTTCTTTCAGGATAAAACACTGAATATTCGGTGCGATGTCATCGAGCCTGCCACTATGGAAGGCTATGGTCGCGACCCCCGTTCAATTGCCAAAAGAGCCGAAGCCTACCTGGTCGAGACCGGCATCGGCGATAAAGCCTATTTTGGCCCGGAAAACGAGTTCTTTATTTTTGATGACGTGCGGTTCTCTGTTGAGCCCCGCGGCGCATTTTACGAAGTCGACTCGGCAGAAGCATTCTGGAACTCAGAGAAACCCTACGAAGCGGGCAATATGGGGCACCGTCCTGGATTAAAAGGCGGTTATTTCCCGGTTCCACCGGTTGATTCATTACACGACCTGCGGGCTGCGATGTGCCAATCATCTGACGCGATGGGTGCACCGACTGAAGTGCATCATCATGAGGTTGCCACCGGCGGTCAATGTGAGATCGGGACAATCTTCAATACCTTGGTTCGTAAAGCCGACGAAGTTCAAATATTCAAGTATGCGGTGCATAATACGGCCCATATGTTTGGCAAAACGGCGACTTTCATGCCGAAGCCGATTGTTGGTGATAACGGTTCCGGGATGCATGTACACCAGTCGATCTTCAAAGGCGGTGAGAATATGTTTGCCGGTGACGGCTACGGTGGTTTGAGTGAGCTTGCCCTTTACTATATCGGCGGTATTTTTAAACACGCACGGGCTATAAATGCATTTGCCAATGCTTCGACTAATAGTTATAAGCGGTTGGTACCAGGTTTTGAAGCGCCCGTTCTGCTGGCTTACTCAGCAAAGAATCGGTCTGCATCTTGCCGCATACCCTACGTCTCCAGTCCGAAAGGCAGACGTATCGAGATCCGCTTCCCGGATAATACAGCTAATCCTTACCTGGCATTCACCTCAATGTTGATGGCGGGTCTTGATGGCATTCAGAACAAGATTCATCCCGGTGATGCAGCCGATGAAGATTTGTACGAATTGCCGCCAGCCGAACAGGCGAAAATTCCTACCGTGGCGGCTGGCCTGGACTACGCGCTTGATGCCCTCGACAATGACCGTGAATTTTTGAAAGCTGGTGGTGTGTTTAGTGACGATTCTATTGATGGTTACCTGGAACTCAAGCAGGAAGAAGTTGATATCCTGCGTATGACCACTCATCCAAGTGAATTCAAAATGTCTTACAGTTGCTAGAGAAGCAAGGAGAAACGCCCTGATTGCCAGGGCGTTTTTTTCCGCTTAGCTGCACCATTTTGGTGCGACAGGTTAACTAATCAGAATCAGATGACAACCGATATCATCATAGAGAATCTACGGGCGGCGGTATTGTTAGTCGACAATCAGCAAATTGTACGCTCGGTGAATCTAGCCGCAGAGACCATGTTTCTGCAAAGCCGACGGTCGCTGATTGGCCAGCCGCTGGACGCCATCGTACCGGTGGATTCGGTTAGGCGCTGTGTTTCCGACTGCCTGCTGAATAATACGCAGTACACATTGCGAGAAATTGAAATCGAATTATCAGACGACGAGGTGCTGGTCGATATCAGCCTGACTTGTGTCAATACACCGGGAGTCGACCCTTCTGTGTTGATAGAAATCAATTCGATTAATCGCATCTCCCGCTTTATGCGAGAGGAAAATCAGCTGGAAAGGCAACAGTCTTTCCGCCTGATGATGCGCAGCCTTGCGCATGAAATTAAAAATCCGCTGGGTGGAATCCGTGGCGCCGCTCAATTGTTACAACGGGAAACCAATGACCCTGGCAAGACCCATCTCACCGAGATTCTGATTAAAGAGGCCGATCGTCTTACGCGTCTGGTTGACCGGGTAATGGGGTCCCGTGACCAACTCAAGATTGAACAAGTAAATATTCACGAGGTGCTTGAGCATGTATTACAACTCACTCAAGCAAGCCTGAATCAGGAAATCTTGCCACAACGGGACTATGATCCCACCCTGCCGGAAATTGCATTGGACCGGGAGCAGATGATACAGGCGGTGCTTAACATAGTGGGCAATGCGGTTGAGGCTCAACCCGAGGCAGAACAGATAAGATTGGGGTTCAGCACCAAATTCGAGCGGTTTGTAACGCTCAATCGAGAAATGTTTCGACAGGTCCTGAAAATAGCGATCTGGGATGAGGGGCCGGGTATTCCGGAGAATATTAAGGATGTAATATTTGATCCGTTGATCAGCGGTCGAGCTGATGGAAGCGGTCTGGGTTTGTCCCTTACCCATGAGATTGTCCAACGTCACAAAGGTACAGTGCAGTTGGAGGATGTCGAAGGGCGTACATGCTTTTCCATTTATCTACCCTATATTAATGGCGAACCGGATGGTTCAGAGGAGGTTCTGACATGAGTAACGTGTGGATAGTGGATGATGATTCATCCATACGCTGGGTACTGGCACGTGCGCTGAATTCTGCTGGCTTTGAAGTCAACGAATTTGAAGACGGTGAATCTGCGCTGGCGCAGCTTCAGCATGATGCTCCGGATGTGCTCATGACTGACATCCGCATGCCGGGTGTAAGCGGCCTGGATTTAGCAAAACAGGTGGGTCAGGAAAACCCGGATATTCCCTGCATCATTATGACCGCCCATACCGATCTGGAAAGTGCCCTGGCTTCGTATGATAGTGGCGCCTTTGAGTATCTACCCAAACCGTTTGATCTTGACGAAGCGGTGCGCCTGGTCCGGCGTGCGGTTGAACCAAGTGCAGAGGATTCCATTGCATCGGTTAATGGAGGCGCGGATATTGAAATTATCGGTGAAGCCCCCGCCATGCAGGAAGTGTTCCGCGCCATCGGGCGGCTGGCTAAGTCCAACATTAATGTGATGATTTGTGGTCCTTCCGGCACCGGTAAGGAGCTGGTTGCTAATGCCTTACACCAGCATAGCCCCAGGGCCAGTAGCCCGTTTATTGCTATTAATATTGCTGCGATCCCCGCCGAGTTGCTTGAATCTGAGTTATTTGGTCATGAAAAAGGCGCATTCACCGGTGCCCAGGCACAACGTAAAGGGCGTTTTGAGCAGGCCAATGGCGGCACGCTGTTTCTAGATGAGATTGGTGAGATGAGCGCTGATTTACAGACCCGCCTGCTTCGGGTGCTGTCGGACCGCAGGTTTTTCCGCGTTGGTGGCCGGGATTTGGTTGAAGTCGATGTCAGGGTATTAGCTGCTACCAACAG
>JAHHOC010000430.1 GCA_018677115.1 Arenicella sp.
ATGTGGTCAACGCCGGTGGCTTGTGGGCGAAGCAGGTGGGTCGCATGGCCGGCCTCGATTTACCGGTGACGCCGCTCAAACATCACTACCTGGTGACGGAGTCCATTCCAGACCTGGAGAAACTCGATTTCGAGGTGCCGATGACAGTGGATCTTGAGGGCTACACGTATATGCGGCAATGGGATTCGGGCATCCTGATTGGCATCTACGAGGTGCAGCATCAGCACTGGGCGATGGAAGGCGCGCCGTGGGACTATGGCATGGAGCTGTTTGCACAGGACTTCGACCGTATTGAAAACGAGTTGGCACTGACCTTTAACCGCTACCCGGACCTGAATGAAGTCGGCATCAAAAACTGGGTCAACGGTGCGTTTACCTTTTCGCCCGATGGCAACCCGCTGGTGGGGCCGGTACGCGGGCTCAAGAACTACTGGCTGGCCTGCGGTGTGATGGCGGGCTTTCTGCAGGGCGGCGGCGTGGGCAAAACGCTGGCCGAGTGGATGGTGTATGGTGAGACGGAAGCTGACGCCTGGTCGATGGACATTGCGCGCTACGGCAACTACACCTCCAACCGCGAATACATTAAGCAAACTACCGGCCAGTTCTATAGTCGACGCTTTGTCATGAGCTACCCCAACGAGCAGTTGCCGGCCGGCCGCGATTTAAAGCGCACCGGGGTGTGGCGCGAGCAGAAGAACGCCGGTGCCATCTTCGGCAACAGCTGGGGGTTGGAAGTACCGCTGGTGTTCGGCCCGCCGGGTTACTGGGAAAACACCACGCTGCATCGCTCCAACGCGTTTGAGATCGTGCGTGCCGAGCATGAGGCGGTGCGCAACCATGTCGGCATGCTGGACAGCAGCGGCTTCAGCCGTTACCGGGTGACCGGCGCCGGCGCCGAAGCCTGGCTGGACCAGCTGTTTGCCACCCGCCTGCCTTCTGCCAACCGCGCTCGGCTGGCGGTGATGCTGGGCCACGATGGCCGCCTCAAGGGCGACCTGACCTGTTTTAACTGGGGCGATGGCAGCTACTGGATTATGGGCAGCTATTATCTGCGCGAATGGCACCTGCGCTGGTTCCACGAGCACCTGGCAGGCGGTGCCCGTGAGCTCACAGTGGAAGGCGATGTGCAGTTGGAAGACATCAGCGACAACATTGGCGGCTATGCCATTTCCGGGCCTGCCGCTCGCCAGCTGCTGGAACGCCTGACACACCAGGATGTCAGCAACGAGAATTTCCGGTTCATGAGTTGCGGTGAACTTGACGTGGGCCTGATCCGTGCCAAGGTCGGCCGCCTGTCGGTGGCCGGTGAACTGGG
This sequence comes from Arenicella sp., assembly GCA_018677115.1. Lineage (GTDB taxonomy): Bacteria > Pseudomonadota > Gammaproteobacteria > Arenicellales > Arenicellaceae > Arenicella. The sequence continues at coordinate 1,316 of JAHHOC010000430.1, forward strand.
TTTTGAAATAAACTGCCATGCGCTGGAATTGAGCGCGCTGCGTGATCAGTTGATTGCTGCCGGGGAAGACCTTGGCTTGCGCGAATACGGTTATTACGCGCTTAACAGCCTGCGCATGGAAAAAAGTTTCGGTATCTGGAACAAGGAATTTATGCAGGCCTATACGCCCGGCGAAACGGGTATGGACCGCTGGATAGCCTGGGATAAAGCGGCGGATTTTGTCGGCAAGCAAGCGGCGCAAAAAGAGCATGATGCGGGCCGCGATAAGCTCGCGCAGGTGCTGGTGACACTGCAAGTGGAAGACGCAACTTCAGAGGCGCAGGGCTACGAGCCGGTCTGGGATGCCAACGGTAAACGCATCGGCATGACCACCTCGGGCGGCTACGGTTACTCAGTGGATAAGTCGCTGGCCATGGCATTGATTGACCCGGCCTTTGCCGACGTGGGAACAGAGTTAACCACTCACCTTGTCGGAGTTGAACGCCGTTGCCGTGTCATTGACCCCAGCCCCTGGGACCCGCAGGGCGCACGCATGCGGAAATAGCTAAGGGTCAGACAGGCGGATTAATATTTTCCTCTTATTAACCATTCCGTCATACAACCCGTGCTAGCTTTGTAGCTACAATATGGCCATTCGGTTACCGGCCTCAACCGACACGGAATTCATCATGCGCATTACTCTATTACTGCTGTTGCTTTTTAGTATCTGTCCCGCTGCCGTTGCTGCAGTGGCGGAAGTGGTGTGGGCCGAGTTTGATGGTGAGCAGCACCATGTACTAATGAGTCGTTTTAACGGAGAGGCCTGGAGTGAACCGGCTGAAAAAATTTATAGCAGTGACAATCCGCTCACTACCCCAGTGCTGGGCAGCACCCGGGCCGGCGGTAAAATTCTGGTATGGGCCGAATCGATTCGCAGCAAGGTTGTGCTGATGATCGCCCGCGCATCTGCTTATGAGGGAGCATTAAAGTGGCAACCGGCACGAAAATTCAGCGACCGCGGTATGGAAAACCTCGGCCCGGTGATTGCCACCGACCTAAACGGTCATGTATGGCTGTTCTGGTCTTCCAGCACCAAAATGCCCAGTGATTTGTATTACCGCAAATACGATGGCACTAGCTGGACAGAAGCCACCCGCGTTAACGAGGCTAATGAAGTGCCCGACAATGGCGCCGTTGCCAGCGTGGACGAGCTCGGCAATGTAGTGGTGCAGTGGAACACCTTTGATCTGGATTTAGGTACTTACGTGCTTGAAAACAAGACTTATTTGGTCGAAAATCTGGGCTCTGCGCAGCCGGAGCTGATTGATGTCGTCGATCCGGCGGTAATACCCACGCCGGATTTTTTACCACGAAATGCGCGCTCATTGATGCACTTTCCTGGCAATTTGCGCACACAAAATCAGGTAGTGGGTGAGCCGGCGGATATTCTGCGCTAATGC
>JAHHOC010000433.1 GCA_018677115.1 Arenicella sp.
GTATTGCGACCAATGGCAATATTCCCATCACCGCCGACTCCAGTAACACTCGCGCCACCACCGATGGCCACGCCGTAGAAACCGCTGTTCAGCAAATTTGCCGCAGCGCCTTCACCAATGGCGATCGATCCCTGGGCCCCAGCACCGGCTCCGGTGCCAATCGCGTTGGCATTGATGCCCGTTGACTCAGTCATTGCTCCATCACCGATGGCGTTTGAACCTGTTCCGTCTGCAGTTGCGCCTCTGCCTATTGCAGTTGACTGAGCCGCATTTGCAGCTGCCGTAGTTCCCATCGCGATGCCGTTCACGCCGCTTACACTAGTCGTTGCACCATCGCCCTGAGCGATTGAACCAGCACCGGCAGCTATAGCAATATCACCAATCGCCTGCGAATTTGCACCGGAAGCGTTAGCGCCATCACCCAGTGCAATTGCACTGTCTGCGCTCGCCATCGCATCTTCACCGATGGCCACAGCCTGTGTCCCTGCCACGGCAACTATCGCGTCAGAACCAACCGCAATCGATTCCATGCCAGCCGCCATTGCTCCTTCACCAAAGGCGGACGCATCTGTTGCCGTGGCCGAGGCTCCAGCACCGACAACCGTTACCGGATCGGCCGATCCCACGGCATTAGCACCAATTACCACGCCTTGTACGGCAGCAGCCGTGGCACTCGCGTTATCACCGATGACTACGGTTTGTGTCGCAGCAGAATTTGCACCAATACCGAGCACCACGGAATTAGTTGCAGCAACGGTATTGTTCGCACCCGTGCCAATAACCACAGAGTCAGCACCCGCAGCAACTGCCCCATTACCGCCGGCAAACGAACCGCCTCCAGTCGCCATGGAATCGTTACCAATCGCCACCGAACTTGCACCAGTCGCCATATTGCCTTGGCCGATCGCGACTGAGCCTTCGCCCGTCGCAGTGTTCATATCACCAATAGCCACCGCACCCATACCATTGGCAGCATTAGCATTACCAATTGCCACGTCGCCCTGTAAAGTTGCAGCATTGGTATGCCCTATCGCCACTGAACCCTGACCGCTGGCCGTATTAGTGTTGCCGATCGCGACTGCACCAGCCGCCATAGCATCATTGTTAAACCCCGCTGCCACTGCCCCTTCACCCATAGCTACATTGTCTGCACCAACTGCGACGGCTCCGACCCCGTCTGCCATGTTGTTGTCGCCAACAGCAACAGCTCCACGTTGAAGAGCTGTATTATTATTACCGACCGCCACTGCGCCCTGCCCTGTAGCAGTGTTTTCTGCACCCACAGCAACTGCGCCAGTGCCGTCAGCCATGTTTCCATCACCGATCGAAACAGCCCCGGTACCGCTAACGACAGTAGAGTTACCACCGGCGAATGAGCCTGCTCCGCCACCAGTGTTGGTGGCGCCTGTTCCAATAGCAGCAGTCCCGGCACCGCCAGCGCTCGCGCCGTTACCGATTGCGATTGCATCGATATGGCCTGTGGTGGCAGCATCACCATTAAAACCGGCACCCCCAATTATCCCACCGCCCACATTAATTCCAAGCAGCGCTCCAACATTGTCTGCCGCGTTTATACTGGCATCATTGACGCCAATAATTATCTCTCCACCTTCGGCACGCAACACATCTCCAGCGGTGACATCACCCTGCTCAACAAGAACATTGCCATCAGTTTCATCATTACCGCTAAGCGAAGGAAGTAGTCCGCTTGTGGGCCGAGTTTCCGGTTTAACGGTAATGTCGCCTTGAAAGGTAGTGCCGCACTCAGGCAGGGTTTGCTGAGCCAATCCGAGACCGTAGCTGACGCCGTCTGCAATGAGCGCAACGCCGGCACCGACGGCACCAGCTATCTGGATTGTGATCCCGGCAATGGATGCCGCGCTACCGGCTAATGGTGGGCCAGACAGACTCGCCTCTAATATTAACCCGGCTATATCGGCAACAGTGCTGACCCCTCCACCTACCAGAGAAGCAGCATCGGAGATATTGATGGGAATATCCAAGTCTTCAGTACACTGACCGGCGTCAATAACCGCCTCGGTGGTGTTTGGCATGGGGTTTTGCTCTGCCGCTGTCGGGTTCCCGCCTGGGTCTGCCGCTGCCGCTGCCATAGCGTCAGCGGCAGCCTGGTCGGCGTCGTCAAATATTTGATCAATGGCTTCTAAAACATCATCCAGCTCGTCTCCTGGCGAGGCAAATCGAACATCCCCCGTATCGACACCACCCATTCCCACATCCTCAGCTTCTACGCTTACGGTGTGAGTGTGACTCCCACAATTGGTGGTGGTTGCAACCCCTCCATTAACATCATCAAAGGATGTATGTGTATGATTTGCACAAGCTGATCCAGTTTGCGCAAAGCTTACATTCGTATATCCGAATAAAAGCAAGACCAGACATAGGGTATGCAATACCAAGCCACCTGTCACTTTAAAGCCCTTTGTCTGTGTCAGCACCTTCATTCTAATTCTCCTATTACTCGGTTATTACTCTGTAATCAATTAGTGTTAATGTTACTTTTTGCCACGCTGCGCTGCCTGAACTTTCGCCAGGCCGTCGCGTAACTTTTTACCAAGCTCGGCTAATGGTTCAGCCATATCAACTTCGACCAGATGTTGAGTGGTTTGTTGAATCTCCAACCCTGCATCAGCCTGACTGGTGATAAATTTTTGTCCGCCGACCGACTGCAGAAAGCTGACGACTTCTACCACATCTTCTTCGCTCATCCTGTTGGCGTAACTGAAGATATAAGTGGTCTTCATATTTGCCCAGCCCAAGGTGCCATAAACCAATCGCGTCGCGTCTTGCTGATAGGCATCGACAAGTTTTTGAACAATTGGATCGCCGTTACCGGCTTCCACTTTTGCGGAATAAAGCTTCAGTACATCACCGGCCGCTCTGTCAACCTGCTCTGGAACCCCCATCAATTCCAGCATATGCTCGACATTGTGCTCATGAGTATCCGTGACGATTTTCCGCTTGCTGTCATCAGCCCATACACCGCCATGGGCGATGAACAAGGGTACCGCTACCAGCATCGCAGTCATTCTGCGTAATCCCTGTAGATCAACTAACCCCATTACTCAAACCCACTCATTACTACTTACCCTTATTGTTATGTCGCCACGGGCATGGTCACCAAACTTATGACTTAGCCGAAATCGAATTATTATAAATTTGTTCGGTGTTGGCAGACTTGATCTGTGTCACGAATAAACGACACTTCCACCTGTTACTAAATATAGATCAATGGTCACTGTTTAACAATTATTAACATTCTTTGATCTTTGTGCTTTACAACAAAAAAAATGGCGCCCGCAGGCGCCATTCTCAAGTTAGTTAAATCAACCAACAGCTTAGAATTCAACCCCCACACCGGCGCGATAAACATTATCATCGCCGCCACCTTCAGAGATTGCCGCACCGGCATTGATGAAGATGCGAGGTCCTTCATCCGGATTCTCCAATTTGAGCCAGTGGTTGACACCGAGGCCCAGAGAGGTTGAATCCTTATAGTGACCGACGCCGGCATTCAATGTGGTTTTACCCGGTTGTGACGGTTGCACTTGTGAACCCAATGCGACGGCTCCAGCCACACCGCGACGTGCTTCTTGTCGTGCGTCACGCAACTGATTTAGATTAACCGCGTCAGTACCCAGAATGCCAGGCGCCACATTAGTAAGGCGTCGCTCAGCACCCACGCTACCGAATGAAACGGTGTTGGTTTCATTCGCCACCGAGCCCGAGCCAATCGCCACTGAACCAGCTGCAGTTGCCTGCGCCGCTGTGCCGAGAGCTACTGAATTTTGATTATCAGCAAAGGTACCCTGACCCAAAGCAATACTGCCTAGCCCGACTGACTGCGCCGCGCTGCCTATTGCGATGTTGTCCTGCTGCAGGGCAAAGGTACGTGAACCGATCGCTACGCTGGCACCGCCGCCGGCGAATGCGTTTTCACCGAACGCAGAGGCTGATACTGCAGTTGCCTGTGACACTGCCCCCGTCGCGGTACTGCCAAGAGCGGTCGCCGCTGCCTGGGCGCCAGTCGCGGTAGATTCACGGCTGGCAGCCAGGGTATTAGAACCCAGCGCAGTGGCTTCCCTGCCCAACGCATTGGCGCCTACCCCGAACGCCGATGAGTTGACGCCGGCCGCTACTGTGTCATTACCGACAGCTGCGGCATTGGTAGCAAAAGCAACTGCACCATTTCCGTCACCGTCAGCGTCACTACCAATGGCGATCGACTGGCCCTGCGTAGCCTGTGCACCCAGACCGACAACAATATTGTTGTTACCCACCGATGAGGCACCGGTGCCAACCACCAGGCTGTCTTCTCCAGTAACGAAGTTACCGCTACCACCGACTACACTGCCATTGGCACTCGATAGCGTGTTACCGCTGCCTGTTACAGATGCATTGTTGGTATTGATAACTCTATTACCCTCACCAGAAACATCGTTGTTGCTGGAAGGATCGACAAAGTTGTTTTCTCCCACCACGCTATTGTTATTGGATCCATCGGCGACGACGTTGCCGGTACCGCCCACAATGTTATTAAAGCTATCCGTCACGGTATTGGATTGACCGACCACGGCATTGTTATTAGCCACATCCAGAACATTACCTTCACCAGAGACGGTATTGCCGTCTGCACTACCGCTCAACGCGTTGCCACTACCTGCAACCTGGTTCTGGTCAGAACTTTCAGTCAGCTGGTTGCCCGCACCGGCAACGGTGTTGTCGTCACTTTCGTTAGTCACGAGGTTGGTATTACCTGCAACCTGGTTATTATCTGAAGCGATGTTCACCGTGTTGGTATCACCGGCCACGGTGTTGTTATCACTCGTCGAAACGACATTTGTTGAACCCGAAACCTGGTTGGCCTGTGCATCGGTTAAGGCGTTAGACATACCAGCGATAGTATTGTTATTGGAATCCAATATCGCCATGTTGCTGGTGCCCGCAACTGTATTGTTGTCCGATTCACCACTCACTACATTGGTGTTACCGGCTACCGTGTTGTTATCACTCTCGCTGATCGCATTGGTATCACCAGCGGTCTGATTGGCCTGTGAATCTGTCAATGTATTTGTAACACCCGCCACCGTGTTGTCGTTACTGTCGAGCAATAAATCATTGCCGGTACCGGCAACGGTATTGTTGTCCGA
>JAHHOC010000440.1 GCA_018677115.1 Arenicella sp.
CTGTTATCCGCCGATATGTTGGGCAAGATTCACGTACGCATGATTGACTACGTGCAACAACATGGTGGAAGGATTCAGGGTGTAATGTTCTGCCCCCATCGACCTGAGGACGATTGTGAGTGTCGCAAACCAAAGACTGGGCTCTACGAGGAACTCGCACAGCGCCTCAACATTTCATTTGATGGAGTGTATTCAGTGGGTGATTCGATGCGTGACCTGATTGCCGCTAGAGATGCCGGGGCGATTCCGGTATTGGTAAAAACCGGTAACGGAAGAAAAAGCCTGAAGGAACTTGCCGCGTTAGGCGACAACGAGTTCGTTGATCTGCTGGTGTTTGACAATCTAACCAAGTTCACCGCTGCTCTGCTCGACGATGCCATTTAGTTTCGACGCCGCAGCATGACGTGATTTATCTTCGCTCAATTCTTTTTTATATCGGCGAGGGCCTGTCGACCATTCCCTTCATGGTAATTTCCATGCTGGCCGTTCCACTGCCGCCCAAGCTGCGCTCCCGCATCATTGCCGGTTGGGCGGTGTTTGTTACCTGGTGGTTGAAAATCTGCTGTGGTCTCGACCACAAAGTTATCAACGCGGAAAATATCCCCTCGACTCCCTGTGTGTTCGCCTGCAACCACCAGTCGACATGGGAGTCCATCACAACCCAGACTTTCCTGCCCCCCCTGGCCTGGGTGCTAAAGAAAGAATTACTCAAGATTCCTTTTTTCGGCTGGGGTTTATGGGCCACGCGACCAATCGCCATTGACCGCGAGGATCGCACCGCTGCCAGGGACCAGGTCATTACACAGGGCTTGCAGAAAATAGCTGAAGGTCGACACGTATTGATTTTCCCGGAGGGTACCCGAATCAAATACGGCCAGGCCGGCAAATATAAACGCGGCGCAGTAATGCTGGCGCGGCAGGCGAATGTCAACATCGTGCCGATAGCTCACGATTCCGGAAAATACTGGTCAAAATCCAGTTGGTGGATCAAGCCCGGAACAATTCAGTGTGTCATCGGTGAGAGCATCAATATAGACGGGCTCACAGACGATGAAGCAACAGCTAAGATTAAAGCCTGGATAGCGGCACAGGACTTGTAATAGCGCTTATCGACGCTCGGTTATGCAGTGATCTACGGCCTTTGGCGAGCAAGCAATCGATCTACCCAGCGTGGTAATTCCTCACCGGCTTTACCGTATATTGCGTTGTCGAATTCCGATGTTACCGCCGAGGGCTCCAGATTAAGTTCCACGGTTTCAGCCGAATGCTGATTCGCCATCTGCACAAAACCGGCAGCCGGATAGACGTTACCGGAAGTACCCACCGCCACAAACAAATCACAATCTGCCAGTGCGGAGTAAATTTCGTCCATAAATAATGGCATCTCACCGAACCAGACTATATGTGGTCGTAAAGTGCCGGGCAGATTACAGCAGTCACACTTGTCGACAACTTCCAGATCGCTCTCACAGGCAAAAACCTGCTGCGAGCGCGTGCAGCGCATTTTCAGTATCTCACCATGCATGTGCAGCACATTCAGCGATCCCGCCTGTTCGTGCAGGTTGTCAATATTCTGTGTTACCAGGGTGAACCGGCCGGTAAATTCCTGTTCCAGCCGAACCAGCGCGAGATGCGCCGGATTCGGTTTCACAGCATGTTCAAGCACCGGCCGACGCCGTTCATTGTAGAATTTTTGTACCAGCTGTGGATCACGGATGAATGCTTCAGGCGTAGCGACATCTTCAATCCGATGCTCCTCCCACAGACCATCGGCAGCGCGGAACGTCTTGATTCCCGATTCTGCCGAAATACCGGCTCCTGTCAGTACAACGATTGATTTATAGGTGTTCATACATGGTTAAGGATAGTTCGGCTAAGGTTTGCGATAAGTTATCACTGTTACCTCAGGAGAACATTATGACTTTACTGTCTTTTTCAAAAACTATCGCAACAGCAGCATTGTTGACCAGCATGGCCCTGATACCAACCACAGCATCAGCACGCGGCAGCGTGCACATAGATGTACCCGGATTCAGTATCGGTTTCCATGATCGACACTACTACGGCAAACATCATCGTTATCGAGACCGGCATCACTGGCGCCACAAACGCCACTTCAAGCGGCATTATCGCAGAGACCACTACTGGCGCCCTCGTCACCGTGGTTACGGATCCGGCTACTACGATCGTGGCTATCGCAATTATGGCTATGCCCCGCGCTCAAGATACTATGGCGGCACCCTCTGCCCAACGCCCGGTTATTCACCATACTGGTACGGTGGCGGTAATTGTTATGCCCACAAAGGCCACTTTCACTGTGACGGTTAATTAGGCGCTGCTGGCCCGCCTGTAACTGGTGTTGCATTGCCCTCAACCGTGCTTGAGCCCTTGGTTGAAGTCCGGGTAGCGCAACACCACTTGCAATTGATCAAGCATCTTGCGATTACTGATTTTGCGCGACTCCGCAAGATAAGACAACATGCCATCCGACAACACATGTTTGGCTTCTGCCAGCGATATCTCCGGTAAAGCCGGTATTGCCAACACCCGTGCCGCAGCTTGCAGATACTCGCTGATCTTACCTGGCACGCCATCCGTCACATTATAAATTTCCCCGCCACCGCCATAGTGCATGGCAGCAAGCATGATTGCCGCCAAATCGTCCGCATGAATTCGATTGGTGTAGCCACACTCACTGCCCGCTACAACCGGCTCTCGGCGGTGCAGACGCTCTCGTGGTATACGGCTGAAGGCATAAATGCCCGGAACGCGTAATATGACCATCTCAACCTCGTTTTGCGAACTCCAACGTAACCATTGCGTTTCACAATCGAGCCGCCGTATTGCGCGCTCAGTGGTCGGTTGAGCGGGCGATGATTCATCAACCCATCGGCCACCACAGTCACCGTAAACCCCGGTGGTGCTGATCAGGACAACCTTGCGCGGTTTTATGCCGCTTTCCGACAGGCTCTGTATCAGACGCTCGCTACGCCGATCAGTAACCCCAGTGTTCTGCGGGGGCACGGTGTAATACATCTCGGTATCCCGGCAATATTCTGGCGCTGCGCAGTGCTCATCCAAGTCCAGTATGACAGCCTTCACCCCCAGCCGCGCTGCCAGCTCGCGACTCTGGTTCCAGCGGGTGGTAACGGTCATTGATGCAGCGCGCCCTGGTTGGCTTTTTAAC
>JAHHOC010000443.1 GCA_018677115.1 Arenicella sp.
GCATGTGAATCATGGCCTGCATTCTGATTCTGATCGCTGGGCTGAGCATTGTGAGATGACCTGCCGCCGAATGGGCATTCAATTCAAGCAAACCGCGCTCGAATTAACCGACAGCAGTGAAAGTGCAGCACGTAATGCCCGTTATCACTGGTTTCAGCAGCAAATTGATCATCGCTCTGTACTGATGACTGCGCATCATCGCCAGGATCGCACCGAGACGCTGATGTTTAACCTTATGCGCGGTGCCGGCAGTCGAGGTTTATCGAGCTTACGCGCGCTGCGTCCTTTTCACGGCGCCAAGCTTGCACGACCACTGCTCGAACTGACGCGAGAGCAAGTTAGATCTTACGCGCTTGCCAATAACCTTGACTGGGTAGAAGACCCGAGTAATCAGGGTGACGAATACGCTCGTAACCGTATTCGGCAAAATGTATTGCCGGCGTTGACCGGGTTCAGGGCCGATGCAATTGAGAATATCGCCCGTGCTGCGGCGAACCTCGAAAGTGAGAACTCGCTACTCAATGAGATTGCCATCTGTGATCTGGTCGACGTGCGCGAAATGCCTAAACATCCGCTCGATCAATCGTATGCTATCTGTTTTCAGGATTTGACGAGATTGTCAGTCGCGAGGCAGGCAAATCTGCTGCGATTCTGGTTACGAAGTTTGCAGCTGCATTCTCCCAGCAGGCGATTTCTCAATCAATTGCTGCAGGCCTTTGCCGAGCAGCCCTCCAGCACGGCGATTATGCAGGAAGAGGGCTGTCAGTTCCGCTTCTATCAGGGATATATGTATGTCATGCCGCCGGTGGATGAAGTAAAGCCTATCGAGGCGGTAAATTGGCGTGACATTGAGCAGCCGGTTGGTTTGTATGGAGAAAAACTTCGCGTTGATGCAACCAGCAAATTGCGCAACCTGGTGCACTTACGCCAACCCGCAGCGGTTAGACTGGTGTGCAAGCCACAGCTAAGCAATCCAAAGGCGTTGCAGGGTCACTCACTGAATCTGAAAAAGTGGTTACAGGAAATCGGTATTCCGCCATGGCGCAGGCAGGCGCTGCCCTTGCTGACCATGAACCAGGCCGACACTGAGGTCGTGCTTGGCCCGGTCGACCAACATATGCACAGTGACTGGGTTTCTCTGGAGTGTCCGATCAATTGAACTACGTCGGTGAGAAGAACCCTCACTGTTTGCGTTGGATAATCTTCCATAATTGTCAAAATCAGTCCTAGCTGCCTAAAACTGATTGTCCAAATTCTGCTGCTCTAGTATCATGTAGAACCTTCTGGAACACTGCGCCAAACACACACGCGTTTGTCGATGTTCCTAAATATACAAGTTCCAAGCAAACGTCTTACAACTTATTACACGCTGTTCTGTTATTCGTTGGTGGCTGTATTCGGATACGGGTATGCGGAAGTCGGATGAGCAATGACTAAATACGTTTTTATTACCGGTGGAGTGGTATCTTCCCTAGGCAAGGGAATTGCAGCCGCCTCCTTAGCCACTTTACTGGAGTCCAGGGGTTTAAAGGTCACCCTGATGAAACTCGACCCCTATATAAACGTTGACCCGGGCACTATGAGCCCTTTCCAGCATGGCGAAGTCTTTGTCACCGAAGACGGTGCTGAAACAGACCTTGATCTTGGCCACTACGAGCGCTTCATACGCACCACGCTTTCGCAAAAGAATAATTTCACTACCGGCAGAATATATGAGCGGGTGTTGAAAAAGGAAAGACGTGGTGATTACCTGGGTGGCACGGTGCAGGTTATTCCCCACATCACGAATGAGATGAAGGAAGCTATTGAAGACGGTGCCGGCGATGTTGATGTTGCCCTGGTCGAGATTGGCGGCACAGTTGGTGATATTGAATCACTGCCGTTTATGGAAGCAATACGCCAGATGCGCATAGAAAAGGGCTATGAAAACGTCATGTTTATGCACCTTACCCTGGTGCCGTATATAGCCGTTGCCGGCGAAATTAAAACCAAGCCAACGCAGCATTCAGTCAAGGAATTGCGCAGCATCGGTATTCAGCCGGATATATTGCTATGTCGGGTTGCCGAGCCCCTGCCAGACGATGCAAAAAGTAAAATTGCGTTGTTCACAAATGTAGCTAAAGAGGCGGTAATTTCCGGTGTGGATGTCGATAATATTTATGAAATTCCATTACTGTACCGCGACCAGAAGGTCGATGAGCTGGTAGTACGGCACCTTCGGCTGGATTGTCCCCCGGCAGATTTAAGTGAGTGGGAGCGGGTAGTTGAGCGCAAAGCAAACCCGACTTCAGAAGTGACAGTGGCCCTCGTCGGCAAATATATTGGCCTCACCGAATCTTATAAATCGTTGTCTGAAGCACTGATTCATGCCGGCATTCACACCCTGACCAAAGTCAATATCAACTACATTGATGCCGAGCAGATTGAGGATCAAGGCGTCGACTGCCTTGCGGGGAACGACGCAATCCTGGTGCCGGGTGGGTTTGGCGATCGGGGAACTGAGGGCAAGATTCTGGCAGCGCAGTATGCACGGGAAAACAAAATTCCATATCTGGGAATTTGTCTTGGTATGCAGGTGGCGGTAATTGACTATGCACGTAATGTAGCCGCTATGGAAAACGCCAACAGCAGTGAGTTTGACACCGGCACTCCTTTTCCGGTAATCGCCCTGATTACCGAGTGGACCAACGAGGACGGCTCGGTGGAACAACGTGATGAAGATTCTGATTTGGGTGGGACGATGCGGCTGGGCGGGCAGACGTGTAATCTCGCGGCGGGAACTAAAGCACGAGAAGTGTACAATGCCGACACTATTGTCGAACGTCACCGTCACCGCTATGAGTTTAATAACCGCTTACGGTCGGCACTGGTTGATGCGGGTCTTGTCATCGGGGGCATTTCCGATGATGATCTGGTCGAGATTGTGGAACTGAAAGACCACCCCTGGTTTATCGGAGTGCAATTTCATCCGGAATTTACGTCCAGCCCGCGAGACGGTCACCCGCTGTTTAAATCATATATCGAAGCGGCCTGCACTTACCGGGACGTGCACGCTGAAGACACCGGATTGAAAACGGTAGCTCAATGAAGATAGCCGGATTTTCAGTGGGACTGGATCAGCCTTTTTTCCTGATCGCCGGCCCCTGCGTTATAGAGTCGAGGGAATTTGCCTTGGAAACGGCAAAAATGATTGCTGATATCACGGGTGAATTGGGGATCAACACGCTTTATAAGTCCTCGTTCGATAAGGCTAACCGCACTTCCGGGTCTTCGTTTCGTGGTCCGGGTGTTGAAGAGGGTCTGGAAATACTTGCAGAGGTCCGCGAAACGGTCGGGATTCCGGTGTTGACTGACGTGCACAGTGCCGAGCAGGTCGCCCTGGCAGCCCGCCACGTGGACATGATTCAAACCCCGGCGTTTTTGTGCCGCCAAACTGATTTGATTGAGGCTGTTGGTGCATGTGGCATACCTGCCAACATTAAAAAGGGCCAATTCCTGTCACCACAGGAGATGGTGAACGTGACGAAAAAAGCCGAAGCCGCAGGTGGTAAGGATCGAATTACCGTCTGTGAACGGGGTGCGACGTTCGGTTACAACAACCTTGTGGTGGATATGCGCGGTCTGGCGGTTATGCGCCAAACTGGTTGTCCGGTAGTGTTTGATGCAACACACTCGGTACAATTGCCCGGCGGGCAGGGTGATCGCTCAGGCGGTCAGCGTGAGTTTGTTCCGGTACTTGCCCGTGCTGCCATTGCAGCAGGTGTGTCCGGATTGTTTATGGAAACCCATCCCGATCCTGCCAATGCAAAAAGTGACGGTCCCAATGCCTGGCCCCTGCAAAAACTCAATAGCCTGTTATCCTTGTTGCAGCAAATTGATCAGGCAGTCAAAGCGAAAGGCTTCAGTGAAGCTGAGCTGTAGATTCCTGCCCCACCAATCCACTATAAATTATTTAATTATAGTTATCGCCACGGAGTAGATATGTCCACCATTAAATCCATCATAGCCCGTGAAATTCTTGATTCGCGCGGTAATCCAACGGTCGAAGCCGATGTCGGTTTAGACGACAGTTCATTTGGTCGCGCGGCTGTACCCTCTGGAGCATCCACCGGATCACTGGAAGCATTGGAATTACGTGATGGTGACGGTCAACGCTACCTCGGAAAAGGTGTCAGGGCGGCAGTGGAAAACGTGAATACCACTATCGCCAAACAATTAACCGGGCAGGATGCCCGCGAACAGCGTGACCTGGATCAACGCCTGATCGAGATGGATGGTACGGACAATAAATCTACCCTGGGTGCCAATGCGATATTAGCCGTGTCACTGGCAGCATCCAAAGCAGCGGCAATCAGCAAAAATGTGCCTCTGTACCAGCATTACGGGGAATTATTCGGCAACCGTCATTTCACTATGCCCGTACCACAGATGAATATTATCAATGGCGGGGAACATGCCGACAATTCGATAGATTTCCAGGAGTTCATGATTCTGCCGACCGGCCTGCCCACCTTCTCCAGGGCACTGCAGGCTGGCGCTGAGATATTCCACAGCCTGAAGAAGGTTCTTCATGCTAAGGGCCTGAATACTGCGGTGGGAGATGAGGGTGGATTTGCGCCGAACCTGGAATCCAACGAGTCAGCGGTCAGCATATTGATAAGCGCTATCGAGCAAGCCGGTTACCAGCCGGGGAAAGACGTTTATATTGGTCTTGATGTGGCCAGTACGGAATTCTACTCCAATGGAGATTATTGTTTAGATTCAGAAGGTAAGTCATTGAATTCAAATGAATTTGTTGATTATCTTTGTGCCTGGGCCGATAAATATCCGATCATATCAATTGAAGATGGCATGGCCGAAGATGATTGGGACGGTTGGAGTGACCTTACCGGGCGATTGGGTGACAGGGTACAACTTACTGGCGATGACTTATTTGTTACCAATACAAAAATTCTTCAACAGGGGATCGAACGTAAGGTGGCAAACTCAATCCTGATCAAATTAAACCAGATCGGTTCGCTGACTGAAACCCTGGACGCCATAACCCTGGCTCACCAGGCGGGCTATAAAGCGACTATTTCGCATCGATCTGGCGAAACGGAGGATACCACCATTGCAGACCTTGCTGTAGCTACTGGTGCAGGACAAATCAAGACCGGTTCGCTGTGCCGTTCCGACCGGGTGGCCAAGTACAATCAGTTATTACGCATTGAACAGGAACTTGGTTCTGCAGCCATATATCCCGGGTATTCGGTATTTGAATAGCGCTGTGGACAGCGTTTAGAAAAGAGCCGCCCCAAGCGGACGGCTCTTTTAGAGCAAAGCACTTTGCGTCCTGCAAAGGATCACCATCCTGGTGTTGCCCTGCTACAGAGTGGCGTAACTCCTGTTACGAGTCACCTTCCTGATGTCCTCTCTGTGATAGATATATTATTTCGATCGTACCTTTTAGTAAATCACCCGGGCAGGTGATTTCGAGCTTAAAACGACTATCTTTAAGGGTTTCCTTAGGGTACTCTGCGCGCACCCCAATCACCGCTTAAGCAAATATGCCATTCTCTTCCCTGGGTCTCAGCAAGCCCTTACTCGATGCCATTGCCGATCAGGCTTACAATGAACCTTCGCCAATCCAGGCCAAAGCCATTCCAGAAGTGCTGCAGGGCAGGGACGTCATGGCCGCAGCGCAGACCGGTACCGGGAAAACGGCTGCCTTTACATTGCCAATTTTACAGCGCCTGCAACAATCGCCCAAGCCAGTAGGCAAGGGTAACCAGGCGCGGGTGTTGGTGCTGACTCCAACCAGGGAACTCGCTGCACAGGTGGCGGACAGTGTAACTACTTACAGTCGTCATCTGAACGTGAAGTCAGCAGTGGTATTCGGTGGAGTGAAGATCAATCCGCAAATGCAGCGGTTGCGTGGAGGGGTAGATGTTTTAGTTGCGACACCGGGTCGACTGCTCGATTTGCACCAGCAGAATGCTATTAAGTTCGACCGCCTGGAAGTATTAGTGCTCGACGAAGCAGACCGCATGCTCGATATGGGTTTTATCCATGACATCCGGCGGATTATTAAATTGCTGCCGAAGAAAAGGCAAACACTGATGTTCTCGGCTACGTTTTCCAATGACATCCGTAAACTGGCAAAAACTCTTGTCTACGAGCCGGTTGAAGTTTCGGTGAGTCCACCGAATAGCACCGTCGATGCGGTAGCGCAAAAATTAATCGCCGTCGAAAAAGCCCAGAAATCGGAGGTTCTAACTCACCTCATCAAACAAAATGACTGGTTTCAAGTCCTGGTTTTCACGCGCACCAAACATGGAGCTAACAGACTTACCAGGCAATTGACCAGCCGCGGCATCGAAGCTGCTGCGATTCATGGCAATAAAAGCCAGGGTGCGCGGACCCGTGCGCTGGCACAGTTCAAGCAGGGCAAAGTTCGTGTTCTGGTGGCAACCGACATTGCGGCCCGCGGAATCGACATCGACCAACTGCCACATGTGGTTAATTTTGATTTGCCCCAGGTGGCTGAAGATTACGTACATAGAATTGGCCGCACTGGACGTGCGGGAGCTTCCGGAGAAGCAGTCTCACTGGTCAGCCACGATGAATTCGGGCAACTGGCTGATATTGAGCGGTTGATAAAACAGGTGATACCGCGCGAAGAACTGGAGGGCTTTGAGCCGCTTAACCGCTTGCCGCAGTCACGCAGCGATTTCGGCACTCACCGCAAATCAAAGCCGAAGCACTCAGGTTCGCGCGGTGCAAACAATAAATCCGAAACCATGCCCGGGTCACATAAGCGCCAGAGTAAAAATCCTAAGCGCCGGCGAAAGCCATCCAGCCACAATAAAAATGATGGCAGTGGCTCTAATTCCATTGGCCGCTCTCGTCAGCGGGTTGGTTAGAAAGTAATTTTTACTGCGTTAAGTTAAGATGGCGGTTTTAAAAATCTCGAGGGTGTAGGTTTCCCCTAACAAGATGCGCCAGCACTGGATTCGTCGAACATGATTCAGTCTCCCCCTAAATACACAATAGCTGCTTTTTTAGCCGGCGCAGCTGCCGCGGTGTTGGTATTCTATATCCTGACCCAGATAACCCTGCATACAGTTGCACGGGTAATCGTGCAGGGAAAGTTTCCACCTGACACAGTCATGC
>JAHHOC010000458.1 GCA_018677115.1 Arenicella sp.
GTCTGAGGGTTACCGCCCGGGCGGATTTAACCGTAATGGTGGTGCCAGCCTGATTCCCGGCGTTCCGCCGTTTATTCCGGATTTTTTCGAGTCGGATGAGCTGGTCAACACCGAGATAGGTTGGAAGACGACCCTGCTGGATGAGCGCCTGCGTTTCAATGGGTCGGTTTACCAGATCGACTGGGATGGCATGCAGGTTATCACTCTCGACTTTAACATTTCAAACCTGGCGTTTATCAATAACACCGCAGATTCTGAAATCAAGGGCGTGGAGATTGATTCAGTCTGGCAGATGACTGATAACTTCACATTGTTTGCCAACCTCTCTTATAACGATATCGAGTTAACACGCGTGCCGCCCAATATTGTCGGTGTTGCCCCTGAAGGCAGTCAGTTAGCGCTCGCCCCGGAACTACAATATGTACTTCGCGGCAGATATGAGTGGGATGCTGCTGGAGGTGGAGCCTTCGCGCAGGCTTCCCTGGCACACACTGACGACACCATCAGCTCAATCAACCTAGGCTCTCTTGAACCGCTCGACAGCTATGAGACTGTTGATTTAACACTGGGTTATCAGCGTGATAATTGGACTGCAACGTTGTTTGTGGAAAATGCCACTGATGAACTGGCGCAGATTTTTAAGACTAATGAGGACGACATTCTTAAAACTACGCCAAACCGTCCGCGCACGGTTGGCATGCGGTTCTCCTATCGATTCTAAGTTCAGGATTGATAGGTAAGCCAGTTGATATATTCATTGAATGAATAATTAACTGAGTTTTAATTAACAAAAAGGGCGGCCAGTAAGGCCGTCCTTTTTGCATTGAGAATGCGACTTTTATTTTTAAGGTTTTTCTGCAAGACTGTTGTTCTTCTAGCAACATCAGGATCTCCCGTTCGTGACCGACGTCGAACCGTTAAACCGGCAATCCGCTAAAGTTGACTTGCACCAAGAGCAATTGCGCAGCGCAAAATTGCTGATACAACAGGGCAAGTTCAGCAAGGCAACCAAACAGTTGAAGCAACTGCTGGACGAGTCACCCCTGCACCGCGACGCGCTGTATTACCTGGCAGTTTGCCAACGTAAACGACAGCTCAATAGCGAAGCGCAGCATACCCTTGAACGGTTAATTTCCGAACACCCGCAATATGGCCGCGCCTATCAGGAGATGGGCCATAACTTTCTGGCGCAGAAAAACACCCAAAGCGCTATGCAATCATTTGAAAAAGCGGTTGCGTTGAATCCGGCCCTGATCGCCAGTTGGAAAGCGCTGATCCCGCACTACAAGGCTCATTCCCAGACTGATCAGTTGCAGGCGGCGATGGCCCATGTGCAATGGTTGTCGCAGTTGCCGCCGCAGTTACAAAGCGTCACCAGCCTGATTCATGAAAACCGGCTGCAAATTGCCGAACAATTGTGTAGGCAATTCTTAAAACAGCATGCCCATCATCCGGAAGCCATGCGCCTGCTGGCTGAAATCGGCAACAAACTGCAGATTCTCGATGACGCCGAATTCCTGTTGGAAAGTTGTGTTGAGTTTTACCCCGACAATACGCGCGCGCGCATGGACTATGTGCAGGTATTACATAAGCGCCAGAAATTTGAAAAAGCCCTTGAACAGGCAAAGAAACTTCATGCCATGGCACCCGACAATATTGCCTTTGAAGTTGCGCTTGCCAGCGAGAACCAGGCGACCGGCAACTTCGATGAAGCGCTGACCATCTATCAGCGGGTTTTAGACCGGAAACCAGACAGTCACACTGTGCATTCGGCACTCGGTCACGCTCTGAAGACCATTGGGCGCACCGACCAAGCGATTGAATCTTATCGCAACGCATACCAGATAAAGGCCGACTTTGGCGATGCCTACTGGAGTCTGGCAAACCTCAAGACCTATAACTTTACCGGCGAGGAACTGACAATAATGCGCACTCAGGAGCAGCTCGAAAGCACCTCAGCTGTCGACAGGGTGCACCTGTGTTTTGCTCTTGGCAAAGCACTCGAAGACCGAGAACAATATGGCGAGTCGTTTGAGTTTTACCATCGTGGCAATGCATTAAAACAGCAGGCGGGGCAGTATCGTGCGGAGCGCCTGGAAAAAGAATTTGATGCCCAGAAGCAACTCTTTGATACAGACTTTTTCAACAATCATAAGGGGTCCGGCTGTGACTCAACCGCACCGATCTTTATTGTCGGCTTGCCGCGCGCCGGCTCCACTCTGCTCGAGCAAATCCTTGCCTCCCACTCGCAGGTAGATGGCACCATGGAGCTGGCTAACATAATTGGACTGGCGCACCGTCTGGGTGGCCGCCGAACCAATCAGCAGGCCGCGCGATACCCGGCGATTCTTGGGGAACTCCCTGAGGAGCAATTGTTGAAATTTGGCGAAGACTTCATTGCTGACACGCAGATTCACCGTCAGCAAGGAGCCTTTTTTATCGACAAAATGCCGAACAATTTCCGCCATATAGCGTTGATACAGCTGATTTTACCCAACGCCAAGATCATTGATGCACGGCGTGAACCAATGGCTTGTTGTTTCAGCGGGTTTAAACAGTTATTTGCTGAAGGCCAGGAGTTCACTTACGGACTGGAATCAATCGGCCGCTATTACCGCGCCTACGTCGAACTGATGAATCATTGGGACGAAGTGCTGCCAGGTCGGGTGCTGCGCGTACAGCATGAGGATGTCATTGAGGACCTGGAAACCGAAGTGGGCAGAATACTGGATTATTGCGAACTGCCATTTGAGCAGAGCTGTATCGATTTTCATAAAACCGAACGCGCCGTGAGAACACCCAGTTCGGAACAGGTTAGGCAGCCGATCTTTAAGTCTGCCATGCAACAGTGGAAACACTATGAAGCTCACTTGCAGCCCCTCCATGATGCGCTGGGGCCGGCCCTGAATAACTATCGTTAGTAGAACGAAAATGAAAATAGCGTCCAGTATCCTTATCCCGGCTTTTTGTTTAATCCTGTGCGCCTGTGCAAATGATGATTCGCGGTCAATTGCCGACCCCGTTAAAGACAGGCAGTCAACTGACCAGCCGACGTTCAATATAGATGGCACGCAATACACAGGCATTCGCAGCAATAGCGGAGCAGTTGAAGCATTTCTCGGCATACCCTTTGCCCAGCCTCCGGTCGGCGATCTCAGATGGGCAGCTCCCATACAATTGCTTACCCCAACAGGAGCAAGACAGGATGCGACGAACTATGGCCCAGCATGCATGCAGGGCCCGCATATCGTGGAATGGTATCGCGGGGTAATTGACTCTTTTGGCGGTGACTCCGCTAGCTTTACTGCACCTGAAGTGAGTGAAGACTGCCTGTACCTGAACATTTGGCGACCAACCGATGTTGATGAGTCAAATCCGTTGCCCGTCTATGTTTACGTTCATGGCGGCAGCAATAAAGGGGGATGGTCCTATGAACCCAATTACATTGGTGAACAATTAGCTGCACGTGGCGTGATCGTCGTGACCATTGCTTACCGGCTCGGTGTGTTCGGCTTCTTTTCGCACCCGGACCTGAAACTCTCCAACTTTGCCCTGCTCGACCAGATCGCTGCCCTTGAGTGGGTAAAAAATAATATTCAAGCGGTGGGCGGTGACCCCGATAAAATAACGGTGGCAGGCGAATCGTCCGGTGCCAGTGATATTGCCTACTTGTTAGCATCACCTCTTGCCAAGGGATTGTTCCAGCGGGTAGTACATCAGAGCGCCGGCTGGGCAATGCGTCGCACTCAAAGCAAGGCGGATGCTGACCAGCTCGGGAAACAGCTGGCCGCTAAATTGCTTGTTGATTCGCGGGAAAAAGGGATCAGCAGTTTGCGCAAACAACCTGCTGCAAATGTACTGTCCACCTCTGAGCAAGTCTATCAGGGCCACTTTTATGACCCGGTCATTGATGGCCATAGTGTTACAAAATCAGTGTCAAGGGCTGCCGAAGATCAAACTCTCGCACCGGTAGACCTGCTAATCGGCACCAACGCAAACGAAGCCCTGATGTATCTTGATAAACAGTTGCAGGTGAATGATTGGATCGCCGAAAACTTACCGGATATAGACCCGAACCGCATTATCAGTCTATTAAATCTAGCCAATACGGCCCTACAACAACTTGATCAATTAAGCACTGCTTATACTTACACCTGCCCATCGCTACGCCTGGCAACGGCGGTTGCCGACAGTGGCGGCACAGCGCGGGTTTACTATTTTTCCAAGCAGCGCGATGGCGAACTAGGGGCGCAAATGGGTGCATACCACGGCATTGAGATACCCTATGTGTTTGACACTCATGATGACTGGTTGCCGACCAGTACGGCCGACAAAATACTGACTGACTCAATTATGCGCTACTGGGTGCAGTTCATGCACAGCGGCGATCCCAATGCAAAAGACAGCCCTCAGTGGCCTACATATGCGAAGATGGGCGATTACGTAATGAATCTCGGTGTCCCCGTTCGTACCGAACGACATCCCAGTCAACAGCTATGTGAGTTGATGAACCCGTGACCCATGACAAGCTAAAAATACACAAAACTATAAAAATTAAAAATAGCTATGAATGAAGCAACTTCCAGTCCTGCACTCCAATCCCACCTTGATAAAAAAGTATTCCTGATCTCATTGGTGACACTTCTGGCAGTCAGCGCATTGTTGGTATTTGCGCCCGAGGCTTCGGTGGACTGGGCGCTGAGCGCGAAGGACTGGGTTACCAACCAGTTTGGCTGGTTCTACCTGTTGACTGGTGTGTTGCCATTGACCTTCGCCGGTTGGCTGGCGTTTGGCCGTTTTGGCAAAGTAAAGTTCGGTGCCGAAGATGAAAAGCCGGAATACTCCACCACTAGTTGGGTAGCGATGATGTTCACCGCCAGCATGGGTGCCAGCTTGATCGCCTGGGGTTTTGCGGAACCGATTTTTTACCTGGAAACACCACCGATGGGTCTGGAACCCTACAGCGATGCTTCTTACGAATGGGCGCATATGTATCCGCTGTTCCATTGGGGGGTGGTGCCCTGGGCAATTTATTGCCTGCCGTCAGTACCCATCGCCTATATGCTGTTTGTGCGGCACAAACCAAGCTTGAAGATCAGTGATTCCTGCGAAGCAGCCATTGCAGGACGCGGTCAAACTACGTTTCGCATGGTCATCGATATTTTTGTGATACTGGGCATAGTCGGTGGTGTGGCAACCTCATTGGGTTTTGGCGTGCCGCTGGTTTCATCGCTGCTGGTAAAGCTGTTGGGTGTTCCGGACAACCTTACTACCAAGCTGTTCGTAATCTTGTTGTGGACCATGATTTTCGGCACTAGCGCATATCTCGGGTTGAAAAAAGGGATTAAAGTACTCGCCGACATTAACCTCGGCCTGATGTTCTTTGTCATGGCCTTTATTCTCATATTGGGACCCACGGTCTACATTTTGTCGATTTCAACCAACTCGCTTGGCCTGATGATCAATAACTTTATTCGTATCAGCTTCTGGAGCGACCCCGTTAGCAGAAGTGGATTCCCCGAAGCGTGGACAATATTTTACTGGGCCTGGTGGATAGCCTACGCACCGATGATGGGTTTGTTTTTCGGGCGCATTTCAAGGGGCCGCACGATCCGTAACGTGGTGGTCGGAATAATTGGCCTGGGCAGCCTGGGTACGTTTATGTTCCTGAGTATTGCGGGTGCGTATGTGCTGCATCTGGAGGGCAACAGCCTGTTAGACGCCTCTGAAATAATGCGCACACAGGGTATGGCTCCGCTGGTTGCTTCGGTAATCAGTCAACTGCCGTCACCAACGTTTATACTGACGGTGGTAACCGTGCTGTCAATTATCTTCTACGCCACTACTTTTGATTCCGCGGCCTATATTCTCGCCAGTATCTGCACCAACGACCTGGCTCCTGAAGAAGAACCCAACAAGTTTAACCGCCTGGCATGGGCCTTAGGACTGGGCATTGTTGCCGTTGGCTTGATGGTTGCCGGGGGCATTGAAACCATCAAAGCCATGTCGGTGGTGTCGTCGCTTCCGATCATCCCCATCGTGTTTATGATGTGCTATACCGTTTATAAACATTTGAATGCGGATTTCCCACACCTGAACCAGTTAAAAGTACATACCCTGGAATAGCCGCGGGCGAGGCGGTCGGGATTAATCAGTCAGCTGTTCTTTCAATACGAATTTGAGCACTTTGCCGGCGGGATTGCGCGGCAACTCGTCGACGATGTGCAGGCGTAATGGCAATTTATAACGCGCCAATTGCGTTTCCGCGAATTCGCGTAACTCTTCGAGAGTTAGCTCGCAGCCTTCATGCAAAGCGGTTACGGCGGTCACCGCCTCACCCCATTTTTCATCGGGCAGACCGATTACTGCCACTTCAGCGATTGCATCATGTTTGTATAGAACGCTCTCCACCTCTGCCGGGTATACGTTCTCACCCCCGGAGATCACCATATCTTTGAGCCGGTCACAAATGAACAGAAAACCGTCTTCGTCAAGATAACCAACATCGCCGGAATGAAACCAACCCTGCGCATCAATTGCCTCAGCGGTTGCTTCGGGCCGGTTCCAATAGCCCTTCATGATGTTCGGCCCGCTGATACAGATTTCACCGCGCTCACCAGCCGGCAAGGGTTCATTATTGTCATCGACAATCCGCAAGTCAGTATAAATAGGTGGCTGACCGGCCGACCCAAGCTTGCTGATCGCCCACTCGGGTGTCAGGAAAGACGCAAATGGCGCGGTTTCGGTCAAACCATATCCCTGGCAGAAATTTACCCCGCGTTCTGCATACAGGACGAGCAGTGACTCCGGTGGTGGCGCCGCACCACAAATGAAAGTCTCGACGCAACTGAAGTCCGTGTCATCAAAATTTTCATGCTGGGACATGAACAGAAACATCGCTGGCGCCCCAAACATATGTGTCACCTTATATTTATCAAAGGCAGCCAGCACCTCGCCGGGATCAAAGTTGCGCATCAGTACCAACGTCGAGCCAAGGGTAAAGCTGTGCAGAGTCGATACATTCAAGCCTCCGATATGAAATAGTGGGGCCACCGTCAGGTGGACGCTGTCGCGCCCTGAACCAAAAGCAAAGTGCGCATTAATGTTGTTCCACATGATATTGCCGTGCGTGAGCATGGCACCTTTGGGCAGGCCGGTAGTACCAGAGGTATACATAATTACCGAGACATCATGCTCGCTAACGCTCACCTCGGATTCAATGGGATCGCCTTGTGCACGTTCGGCAAGTAAGTCACGCCATTCTCCAGAGCCCGATTCGGAGCCATAATAATGACGGCAGCATAAGTTATCCTTAACCGGATCAATCACTTTCTTCAGTTCATCGTCGCACACCAGGCTATGCACACCTGCATCATTAATAATGAATGTCAGCTCTTCTCCGGTAAGCCGAAAATTGAGTGGTACAAAGATCGCCCCAAGGGTGTTAGCGGCATACAGGGTTTCCAGCAAAGCTGGATGATTGAAACCCAGGTAACCGACGCGGTCGCCGACGCAAACCCCGTTTTGTTTCAGGAGCGTTGCTTGTCGACGAACACGGTCTCCCATTTCGGCATAAGTGATTTCCTGATCCTCATAAATGAGCGCCGTTCTTTCGGGATTTAACGTCGCCCGCCTTAACATTGTTCTGGCTAGATTTGTTTCTACCGTTGGTTTATGCATTTGCTTTTCCCCGACTGATATTTTTTATGAATTGCAGTTCAAATGATTTTTGAAAGGGCCTGGTTGCCCGCCTTGATCCATCATTATAGCAACCCTATAC
>JAHHOC010000471.1 GCA_018677115.1 Arenicella sp.
GTCTACGAGCGCTTTGAGAAAGTTGTTCTAACGCACGGAGTACGCGAAGTTTCAGAGCTTGCCTATGAGCAGATAATCAGCGAGTTGCCATCCAATGAGTACTTTGGCGAGATGGTCGAAGGCAAGCTGGTGTATTACCCGACGGTGACGCGCGAGGATTACCCGACGCAAGGGCGGCTAACAGATGCACTGGCTTCCGGCGAGTTGGAGAAGGCGGTTGGACTTCCGCCAGTCAATATAGAGGACGACCGTTTTATGCTTTGTGGTAGCCCGTCGATGCTCAAGGATTTGTGTGAAATTCTCGACCAGAAAGGTTTCAAAGAGACCATTCGCTCTGATATTGGCGAATATGTGATTGAAAGAGCATTTGTAGAGCGGTAGCCAGCCAGATCCCGATTCGAGAGCCCCGCGGCCAATGCGGGCTCTTTTTTGCGTAAAGTATAAGCGTCCTGTCCTATACTGAAGCAAACTGGAACCGGGAATCAGCCATGAACAAATCAAATATTTATCTCTACGGCCTACTGATACTGTTTGTAGCGCTGCACACGGATGCGGCGTCTGCGCAACAAAAGAACACCGAACATACTTTCAAGCTTGATGGCGAAACGCTGCCCGCTGCCAATATTAAAGATGTGGCCTGGCTGAGCGGCAATTGGCAGGGTACCGCGTTCGGCAGTTATTTTGAGGAAGTCTGGAATCCGCCGTCGGCCGGCTCCATGGTGGGCATGTATAAAGTATTCGACCCAAAAAAGGGGGTCAGTTTCTACGAATTGATGTTGATCGTCGAGGAAGAACAGGGGCTAACCCTGAAGGTAAAACATTTCTCGCCGGACTTCAGCGGCTGGGAGGACAAAGACAATTTTGTCAGCTTTCCATTAGTAAAAGCAAACGACAACGAAATCCATTTTGCCGGACTCAGTTTTTATAAGATTAACGAAAACGAGATGACTGGGTACATTGCAATTGGTCAGCGAGACGGTGGTATTAAGGAAGAGAAATTGACTTATGTGCGGCGCACCGATTGACCCACTAAGGAGCCTCTCACGACCTGCGCACAAACTGCCAGGCAACGGGCGAAAACTGCCAGTCGCTTAGATTCTAAATTCAGCCCATCACTTTTTTCAGTGTACTGCCCATCTCTGACGGATTCAGGGTCACGTGAACGCCGGCGTCTTCCAGTGCATCGATCTTCGACTGGGCGGTTCCCTGGCCTCCTGAAATAATTGCACCTGCATGGCCCATGCGTTTTCCGGGCGGTGCCGTGACCCCGGCAATAAAGGCTGCCACCGGTTTGCTCATATTGTCCTTAATCCATGCAGCACAATCTTCTTCATCGGTACCGCCAATTTCGCCACACATGACCACACCTTCGGTTTCGGGATCATCATTGAACATCTGCAGTACGTCTTTGTGCTTCATACCATTGACCGGGTCGCCTCCAATACCGACACAGGTGGATTGGCCCATACCGAGTTGAGTTAGTTGATGCACGGCTTCATAAGTTAAAGTGCCTGAGCGCGACACAACACCGATGTTACCTTTCTTGTGGATATAGCCCGGCATTATGCCTATTTTGACTTCATCCGGGGTGATCACGCCCGGGCAATTTGGGCCAACAAGTACAGTCTTGCTGTTCATTTTGCGCATTCGGTCTCGGGTTTTAATCATGTCAGCGACCGGGATGCCTTCGGTAATACAAATAACCAGATCCAGCTCCGCATCGACCGCTTCGTCAATTGCCGAAGCAGCAAATCGCGGGGGCACGTAGATAACGGAAGCATTAACGCCATATTGTTGCTTTGCTTCCGCCACCGTATCCAGCACCGGCACCCCGAGCACCTCCTGCCCCCCCTTGCCAGGTGTGACTCCGGCGACAAAACACTCCCGGCCGTTGGCGTATTCCAGGCATTGGCGGGTATGGAATTCTCCGGTATTACCGGTAATCCCCTGGGTAACAATTCGCGTATTTTTATTAATTAGAATAGACATTGTTTGAAGTCCCTAGCCGTTAACTGCTGCAGCAATTTTTTCTGCGGCATCCGCCATCGTAGAAGCGGTTTGAAGTTTCACATCCGAGTCGTCCAGAATCGCACGACCTTTCTCCACATTGGTGCCTTCCAGACGCACAACCAGGGGCACTGATAAACCCACTTCCTGAGCTGCCGCGACGATTCCCTCTGCGATTACATCACACTGCATAATGCCACCAAAAATATTTACCAGAATGCCTTCAACATTGGGATTGGCCAACATAATCTTAAAAGCTTCGGTAACCTGCTGCTTGTTCGCGCCACCTCCGACATCCAGAAAATTGGCCGGCTCGCCCCCATAAAGTTTGATGATATCCATGGTAGCCATAGCCAGGCCGGCACCGTTCACCAGGCATCCTATGTTGCCGTCAAGCGAGATATAACTCAGATCCCATTTGGACGCTTCTACTTCGTTAGCATCTTCCTCATCCAGGTCACGATATTTGACGATTTCTGGCTGTCGGAACAAGGCATTGGAATCGATATTAAACTTGGCATCCAGCGCCATGACCTTGTTATCACCGGTAACGATCAGCGGATTAATCTCCGCCAGGGACGCGTCAGAATTAACAAAGGCCTGGTACAAACCCTGCAGGAAATCTGCGCCCTGACTCACCGCTTCGGTTGGGATGCCGATCTTGGCACAAACTGTTTCCGCTTCCGAACGGTCAAGACCGGTTTCCGGATCTACATAGATTTTGAGAATCTTTTCCGGTGTTTCCTCAGCGACGGTCTCGATATCCATACCGCCTTCGGAACTACACATCAACACCACTTTTTGTTGTTCACGATCAACCAGCGCACCAACATATAATTCGTCAGCAATATCCGCTCCCTCTTCAATATACAAACGCTTAACCTGCTTGCCTTCCGGTCCGGTCTGATGAGTCACAAGCTGCATACCGAGTATGGCATCGGCATACTGTTTGACCTGTTCGATACTGGTGGCAACCTTGACCCCACCACCCTTACCTCGCCCGCCGGCATGAATCTGCGCTTTCACAACCCATACATTTCCACCGAGCTGTTCGGCAGCACTGACCGCCTCATCCACCTAAAAGCAGGCGACGCCACGGGGCGTAGCAACGCCGTACTTCCTTAGGATTTCTTTGCCTTGATACTCATGAACATTCATTTATTGTTTTACCTTTATTGCCGTGAATTGACTTGCAACCGCCATCATGAAGGCACCAGGAGGAGTGCCCGAAAAAGTGCCGAAATCATACTATTTTTTGCTTATGGGCGGTAGTTGAAAACCCATAATGCCAACAATCACATATAAAATGGTGAATCGGTATCGCGTTTTTCGATCAATAATTCTGGTAAATGATACATTGCGCCGAGGTGCCCGTATTTATCCGCTATGGCACAAAATTTTTCTAAACCAATGGTATCGATATGGCGAAGTGCACCTCCGCGAAAACGCGGAAATCCGAGTCCCCATAACAAGGCCATATCGGCTTCTGCCGCTGAGCCGACAATACCATCTTGTAGGCAGCGCACTACTTCCAGACACATTGCGGTCATCAACCGCTCCTCAATTTCTTCGGGAGATGCCAGCGAGGGCGCGTCATCATAAAGCAATGTATTGGTGGAATCATCAACGTGCTTAGCGGCCAGTTGGGTTTCGTCATTACGGGTATGGCGGTAAAAGCCGGCACCGTTCTTTTGGCCGAGCCGGGCATGCTTGGAAAGAATATGATTGGCAGACTCATAATCCAGAGCCATGCGGTCGGCATAGTCCACTGCCAGCACATCAAGCATCCGCACCATTATATCGATACCGATCACGTCGCTCATGTGGGCAGGGCCCATCGGCCAGCCCCAGCCTTCCATCACTACGTCAAGCTGCTGAAAATCCACGCCTTCGTCAATCATTTTGTGCGCTGCGTTGATATACGGAGTTAAAACACGGTTGACAAAAAAACCGGGGCAGTCGTTTACCACTACCGGATTTTTACCAAGTTGTAAGGCATAACTCACTATGCGGGAGATAGTCTTTTTACTGGTTTTCTCACCGCGTACAATTTCGACCAATGGCATCAAGGGGACTGGATTAAAAAAGTGCATGCCGCAAAAATTCTCGGGGCGCTGCAAGTGCTCACCGATTCTGGTTATGGCGATTGTTGAGGTATTGGAGGCAATAACTGTTTGTTTCCCAACTACAGCTTCCAGGTCGCCAATTACCGATTTCTTCACCTCAAAATCTTCCGGCACTGCCTCGATAATTGCATCCACCTCGGCAAGATCAGCCATTTGCAGTGTTGGCTTAATCCTCGCCAATGCAGCAGCCTTAGCCTCTTCGTCCAAGCGGCCTTTACTGACCTGAACGGAAAAATTCCAGTCAGCAACACCCATCCCCAATTTGAGTGCCTTCTGGCGGATGTCCTTCATTATGGTAGGAATATTTCGCAATGCAGATTGATAAGTAATGCCGCCACCCATGATGCCGGCCCCGATAACCGCAGCCGAAGTTACTGGCTCACTACGCCTGGCATATTTTTTGGCAGTTCGCATGGCATCCTGCTGGTTGATAAATACGCTGAGCAGATTGATAGCGGTATCGGTTTTGAGAAGAGTGGCAAATTCACGCACCTCCGCTTTACTTGCCTCCAGCGAACCCATCGGCGCTTGTTCAAGGATAGCGCTTACTGACTTAAAGGCAGCCGGATAATTCAATCCGGGCCTGACTTTAAGTTCCGCTAACAATTCATCTATTTTTTTCTGGCTCGGCTCAGAAACAAGAATTGGCTGCATTTTTGCAGCGCGGATTTTCTCGAAGCTCACTTGGACGGATGCCAATTGCCGCACCGCGTTGGTCAACAAGTCTTGCTGCGTGGTGATGGCGGTCACCAGCCCTGCTTTCAGTGCCTTATCGGGTCTTTGATGTTTGCCGCTGGCAATCCAGGATGCGGCAATTTCCGGATCAATGATTCGCGGTAAACGCACAGTACCCCCCCATCCAGGCAACAATCCTAAATTTACCTCGGGTAGGCCTACTCTCGCGTTGATTGCAATGCAGCGCGCATCCATAGCTAGTGCAAACTCCAGTCCGCCGCCCAGCGCCAGGCCATTAATTGCGGCAACGGTCGGAACGGGAAGGGCCTGCAGTCGATCAAGAACCTGATGTCCATGGCTGATAAATCCCTCAACTTCTTCTACGGATTTGTTCTTTGCCATGTCTAACAGCACCGGAATATCCGCGCCAACGGCGAACACATCCTTGCTGCTGGTGAATATCAATCCTGCTACATTATCTGTTTGCTCGACAAAATCGAGCACTTCGTTAAGCTCATCGAATACCGCACTATTGAATACATTCACTGGCGAATCCTGCAAATCGAAGTCAACCTGCAGCACATCGCCGTCGATGCTACTTTCGAGTTCGCTGGTAGTGAAAGTGCTTGCTGTAGAATGCATGGGATGGTTGTTTTGGCGAGGCCAGGGGTGGCGTCATTTTACGTACTGCGCTGAGCCTTGTGAAGTCCTGTAATCAAATAGGCGAAACTCCGCGCACCCTGCCGCCTCAGGTTTTAATTACATACAGGGGGCCATTTACTCTCTGGCCTGCATCAGAACCGTTACCCAGAGCCCCCATTCTGCATCATAGATAGACAGAGAGCAGAAAAAAAGCCTCATGGTCGACACCATGAGGCTTGCAGACAAGACTCATATTACGCCAATTGGCGAAATTTTACTTGGCCGCGTCTTTTTCCTTTTGTGCCGCAATCACTTCATCAGCAACATTGCGCGGGCATGGCTGATAGTTTTCGAATTCCATCGAGAACTGGCCACGACCCGAAGTCATGGTTCGCAGGTCACCAATGTAACCGAACATCTCCGCCAGCGGAACATCGGCCTTTATGCGCACTCCAGTAGGCGTTAAGTCCTGTGACTTGATCATGCCACGGCGCCGATTCAGATCACCGATCACGTCACCCACATTGTCTTCCGGGCAAAATACGTCGACTTTCATAATCGGCTCAATTATCTGTGCGCCGGCTTTTGGCAAGGTCTGTCGGTAAGCACCTTTGGCGGCAATCTCAAAAGCCACTGCCGATGAATCCACCGCATGAAAGGCACCGTCCAGCAATGTGACTTTTACGTCTTCGGTAGGGAACCCGGCAAGGACGCCTTTATCCATAGAGAGCTTGAAGCCTTTTTCGATTGCCGGCCAGAATTCACGGGGAACGTTTCCGCCTGTTACCTTGGATTCAAACTCATAACCTGCTCCCGCTTCGTTGGGGGAAATTACATAGTCGATTTTACCAAATTGACCGGATCCACCAGACTGTTTCTTATGAGTGTAGCTGTCTTCAACAGTCTGCGTTATGGTTTCACGATAAGCAACCTGCGGCGCACCCACATCACAGTCCACGCCGTAAGTGCGTCGCAGAATATCGACCTTGATATCAAGGTGAAGCTCGCCCATACCATTTAGGATGGTCTCACCAGACTCCTGGTCTGTCTCGACCACAAAGGAGGGATCCTCAGCCACCATTTTGCCTAACGCGATGCCCATCTTTTCAGTGGCGGCTTTGTCTTTCGGAAACACAGCCATCGAAATCACCGGGTCGGGGAACACCATTGGCTCAAGTGTGGTCGGATTTTTAGGGTCACAGAGCGTATGGCCAGTCTGGACATTTTTCATGCCGACCACGGCAACAATGTCACCCGCGGACGCGGTGTTTAGTTCGATACGATCATCGGCGTGCATCTCTACCAGACGACCGATCCGCTCGGTTTTGCCAGTGAAAGAGTTCAAAATTGTATCGCCCTTATTCAGGGTTCCTGAATAAATGCGCACAAAGGTCAAAGCACCAAACCGGTCTTCCATGATTTTGAAGGCCAGCGCTCGCAAAGGCTTGCTCGGATCAACAATGGCAAACTCACCAGTCTCATTGCCGAGTTCATCAACTTCCGGCTGTGGCTTGACTTCAGTGGGGCTGGGCAAATAATCAACCACTGCATTCAGCACCAGCTGGATGCCTTTATTTTTGAAGGCTGAACCACAGTATGTCGGAAAGAACGCCAGTTCATTGGTGCCTTTGCGAATACAGGCTTTGATGGCCTCGATGC
>JAHHOC010000472.1 GCA_018677115.1 Arenicella sp.
ATATCGCCGGGGCGGAAATTCGGGTTGAGTGCGCCTGAAGCGTTGGTGATAAGCAGGCGGGAAGCGCCAAGTTGATACAAGAGGTAGATTTGTGCACATACTTCCCGGGCTGTATATCCTTCATATAAGTGGGCCCGTCCCGAACAGATCGCGATCGTTTTATTTTCGAATTCAATAATCCGGATGATGCCGGCATGGCCGGGTGCGCCGAGAGGCTTTAAGCAGGCAATTGAGTCAACGTTGAATTCGGCGACAGAGGATTGCCCAAGCGACAATGCGTCACTTATTTTGCTCATCCCAGTTCCCAGAATGACTACGGCGTCGATCGTTTTCGGAATCAGTTGTGACAGCTGGCTGGCTGTACTTTTTATATGTTCTGCATAATCTGACATTCGGGCACCAAACCACGGTGGTAAAGCTGGAAGCCCCATTCTAGAACAGTTACCATTATCATTCATGTTATCAGCAACGCGGTTACCCTGTGTTTTTAACCGAAAAAGAATTATCCATCATTGCAAGTCACGTACCTGCACGCAGGTCAGAGCAAAGCCTGCTGCGCGCCGCCGTGGCGATTATTCTGCGCGATAGCGAAAATGGCACCGAGTTCTTAATGATGCAGCGGGCTATGCATGAGGATGATCCATGGTCCGGGCAGATGTCTTTTCCAGGTGGCAAGATTGATCCACAGGATGAGTCGGCGCGACATGCTGCCGAACGCGAAACACTCGAGGAAGTGGGTGTGAAGCTGAGTGAGTCTGATTATGTAGGGCGGCTGGACGATCTCTATGGGCTTAAGGTGAATAATCTCTTCAGTGTTCATGTTGCCTGTTTTATATACAAACCAACGGAACAGATTGAATTACGTGCCAATTATGAAGTGGCAGATATGGTGTGGGTATCGATGCAGTATCTCAACCAACCTGAAAATGCCTTGGATTTTTACCACCCGAAGGATCAAAGCGTGAGAATGCCGGCGGTGCTGATTAACAGCGCAAAGGATCAGGTGCTATGGGGATTGAGTTTACGAATGATCAGCATGCTGTATTCGCTGGTGGGCTTCGAACTGGAAGTATTGTCTGAGCAGGACCAGTTGGCGTTGGAACAGATAGAGAAGCGTAACCTGCAGCTCGATCAGCAGGGCTCACGAGTCGCAAGATTTTTCGCCGAGAGATAATAATGGTTGCCACTGAATCACTAATGCAGACCCTGGGCACATCTGTGCCGCAATTCAGTTTGCCTGATGTCACACAGATTGACGCCAAAGCTAGTCTGCCGGACTATCAGGGCAAGCCACTGCTGATTATGTTCATCTGCAATCATTGCCCCTTTGTTATTCATATTATTTCGCAATTGAGTTCTATAGCGAATGAATACCATGATAAGGGGTTCGGGGTGGTGGCGATCAGCTCAAATGATGTTGAGACCTATCCCCAGGATGGTCCTGTACCGATGCGTAAATTCGCCGCGCAATATGGGTTCAGCTTTCCTTATTGCTATGACTCCAGCCAGCAGGTTGCCAAGAATTTTGGTGCAGCGTGTACCCCCGATTTTTTTGTCTATGATGCAGATCATGAGCTGGTCTACAGAGGCCAATTTGATGCTTCACGGCCGGGAAACAATGAGCTTGTAACCGGTATTGACTTGCGTAGTGCCCTGCAGGCTGTGCTCGATGGGGCTGCTCCACTGCAGAACCAATTGCCCAGCATTGGTTGCAACATCAAATGGCTTGCCGGCAATGAGCCGGACTATTCTTAGCCACTGAGCTGTAACTACCCAGCAGGCCGCCCATGCTATTTTCCCTCTTCCTGATTTTTGTCGGCGCGGCTGTATTCGCAACACTGGCTCTGTTCGCCCGGCAATCACTGATTATCGGTTACATCGTTCTCGGTGTGGTGCTTGGGCCATGGGGATTGCGCTGGGTGACCGATACCCAGTTGATCCAGGATATTTCCAATGTAGGTATTATCTTTCTGCTGTTTCTGCTGGGTCTTAATTTGAGTCCGCGCAAACTCCTCGATCTGCTCAGGCAAACCACCATAGTGACGCTGTTTAGTTCAGCAATCTTTGCGGCCATCGGCTGGGCGATTGCAACGTTGGCGGGGTTTGATTTTGCCAATGCGTTGATCATTGGCGTGGCCTGCATGTTTTCCAGCACCATTATCGGGCTGAAGCTGTTACCAACCACGGTGTTGCATCATCGTCATACCGGTGAAGTTATTATCAGTGTGCTACTGCTGCAGGATCTGATAGCCATAGTTGTGCTGCTTTCCTTTAAAGCGGTGTCTACCGAGTTGAACACCGCGATCGAATTGGCCAAGTTGGTGGTGTTACTGCCGGCACTAGTCGGTGGCGCGTGGTTGCTTAAACACCAGGTTCTGCTCAAGTTGTTTTTTAAGTTCGACAAGATCCAGGAGTATGTATTCCTGCTAGCCCTGGCCTGGTGTATGGGAATAGCTCAACTGGCACATTCGATTGGCTTTTCCTATGAAACCGGCGCCTTTATCGCCGGTATAACAATAGCGACCAGTCCCATAGCACTGTTTATTGCCGAGAGCCTGAAGCCACTACGGGATTTTTTCCTGGTGTTGTTTTTCTTTACCGTGGGTGCCGGTTTGAATATCTCACAAATGGGCAATATCTGGGTGCCGGCAATTCTGCTTGGCGGCTTAATGCTGGTGATCAAGCCGGTGGTGTTTCGTTTTGCCCTGCGCAAACAGTCCGAATCTAACAAGCTTGCCTGGGAAACCGGGTTTCGATTGGGCCAGATGAGCGAGTTTTCACTGCTGATAGTTTTTGTTGCCTTGCAGAGTGCGCTGATCGAACCAGCGACTGCGTATTTTGTGCAGCTGGCTACGGTGGTTACCTTTATCGGTTCGAGTTATTCAATTGTATTGCGCTACCCAACGCCGGTAGCGGTTTCCGATCGCCTGAGGCGTGACTGAGGATGCCGGCGCAGGTCATCATTGGCTGCGGGGATATTGGTCGCAGGCTGGTATCGCTGTTAAAAAGCCAACCAGGGCGCGCTGCATCAATGACCGTTACCACCCGCTCGAACCAGAGTCGCGAGCTGGCAGCGCAGCTGGGGGTGAAGGCTGTCATACTGGACTTGGATGAGCATTGCGCAGCGCCAGAATATTGCCGGGATGCCGACGTGTATTACACCGTGCCCCCGCAGAACACTGGGGTTACTGATCGGCGTAGCGAGCGTCTGATACA
>JAHHOC010000076.1 GCA_018677115.1 Arenicella sp.
AACATATGATCGTCTAAGAAAAGGTTAGGGATAATCTTCTTGTGTAAATTTTTCTTGTAAGCAATTGTGCGTAACGGAAAAATCATATTATCAATTAAGGGTCCACTTTGTTAGGTTGATAGTTCAACATTTCGCGCGACCATTAATACTTCGTCTGCTGAATAGAGATCCCTAATAGTCGCTTCCACCGTCGCCCCTATTGTCTTCTGGTATATTTTTTGAGCATAGTTATCCGACCTGGTGGTGACGATAATGTGTTTTATTTTTGCACCTCTGCCAGCAAGTTGACAATTTATCTGCGGTAACGACTCTTTAATCAGTTTGCTGCCAATACCTTTTCCATGATATTCGGGAAGAACGGCTAGTTGCTCCATTTCAAGAACTACCTCTTGGCGAAAACCGCTTTTTTGAACCCATTGGATGTAGCCAACTATCTCATTGTTCTGATTTTCTGCCACATAGTATTGGACTCTAGGATATGCCTTGCTATTACTTTCAATCCATTCGTACGACAGCTTTTGTCGCACAAATGCAGCTTCATGTATTTTTGCAGTTTTTTCTATATCGTTATGGTGTAAGGGACGAATGTTCATGGTATTTAAAAATTGGTAGATAGAAGGTGGTTTTGAGAATAGCGATTTTATGATCAGATTTTTGTCTGGAGAATGTGTTCAGATCTTACCGCTACTTGTTGCTGCTTTTTGTCAATAATTCTTATCTTATATATCGCCTTCATTCCAACCTGTAGGCTGCCTGGAAAAATAAAAGTTTTTGTTCAACATCAAGGCGCGTGCGCAAATTTAACCGCAGGCATATAGTCGATATGTCAAGGATTAAATTTTCACCCGCAACTCAGAGTTCGGGTGAAAATACCATTTTTCAAGGTAGCCTGTAGTGTTGAGGAACTGGCGGCATTGCCCCGGGCTGGCCGCACACGTATGCTGCCAGGCGGTTTGCTTTTTCATTAATCTCATCTAGTGTGTTGTTGCGCAGCAATCCAGTTACCACGGCTGCGGTGAATGAGTCACCAGCACCAATTGTATCGACGACTTCGGTAGCGATGCCCTGATGTCTGGATATGTCGTCCTTCGCAATTAAAACGGAGCCGTTACTTCCCTTGGTAAGAATTACAAGCTCAAGATCAAAGTGTTTCCGGAGTGCTTCTATTTGTTCATGTTCGGCACCGCTAAGCAAAAAAAGTGACGATATAACGGCGAGTTCATCATCATTAAGCTTTACAACCGTGCATATTTTGAGCGACGTTTCAATGATCGCCCGGTTATAAAAGTTTTGGCGAAGGTTGAGATCACAGACTTTCAAGGTTTTTTCAGATGTGGTTCCCAGGTAATTCTGAATTGTTAATCGTGCCGAATCTGATCTTTGGGCAAGTGTGCCGAAACAAATGGCCTGAAGCTCCGCTGCACATAGTTGCGCGGCAGGGTTTATGGTGAGGTGGTCCCAGGCAACATCATCAGGGAATTCATAGGTTGCGATTCCTTTTCCATCAACTCGGGCAGTGACATATCCGGTGTCGAATTGCTCTAAAACACTTATGTAGGAGGTGTTTACTCCTCTTTTCTGCAACTCCTTTAGGGCGTTCTCACCTCTGTTATCGTTACCGATTGTCGATATAGCCACCGCTTCAGCCCCAAGAGCTGAAACGTGGTAAGTAAAATTAATTGGTGCACCACCCAGTTGCTCCGAATCAGGCAAGACATCCCATAGTATCTCACCAATACCAGCAATCTTAACTTGCTCCATTCAACTACCTCTACTATCTTTTTGAAAACTGAGGGTGAGCAGCATGATTTAATGCGTGCCTAGCCAGAGAAGAAAAAAAACAGACAGACTAATGATTAATTTAAATATATCCAATTGGTTATAGAGTGCGCCACGCTCAGCCGGAAAAGGTATCAAACTCCTTATGGCGCCCTTGATTTTCAAGCCCAGGGGCAAGCTTTAATCAAGCGAGTTCTGCAGGTATCCTTCTATAACCCTCTCTACACCTTCAGACCAGACTTTCTGGAGCATGAAGGCAAAGCGTTCCCGAAACATTGCAGCTTGCCCGACTGTGCCATAAATATCTTCCATTTCCAACCATATCATTGGGTTATCCTTGGATGCATGAGAAGCGGAAACGAGATGGTCCCAGTTGGGATCGTTGGGCTCGATATCTCGATTGCTTTCGGTTGTACCGTAACAATAGCGGCACCACAGCGCCGACTCGAGCGCCAGTCCGTCAATTCCTGCACCAGCTTTTATACGGTCGGCAATGGAAGGGATAATGAACTTCGGCTGCCGATTTGATCCATCCAGACACAGTCGTCGAATCGTATCCCCAATCTTAGGATTTGCGAAT
>JAHHOC010000274.1 GCA_018677115.1 Arenicella sp.
CCAGGCTGCCGCCAACAAAGGCAATGTCCGACGCCGCATACATTAGTGAAAGTTCGCCCATGCTGTCGCCGAGATATACGTCCACGCTATCATCCAACTGCCGTTGCCCTTCGCTGCGTCGAACACAATGCAACCCGCGACGCTGAACTTTTCGCGCTATGGTGTCAAAGCGTTCGGGATGGCGCGGCACCAGTAGAAGTAGCAAGTTGGGGTGATCCTGTTTGAGTTTCTTGTAAGCACGTAAAACACGGCCTTCTTCACCTTCCCGGGTGCTACCCGCGATCCATACAAGGCGATGCGATCCCAGCTGACGACGCAACACTTCAGCTGACTCTTTAAGACTCGGAGCTACCGTCACATCGAACTTTATACTACCGGTCACGGAAATTTTTTCGTCTGAAACGCCAAGCAACTGCAGGTGCTTGCTATCCTGCTCGCCCTGTACGGCAAAATGGTCAACCTTGGCAAGAATCTGTGCCACAAATTTAGGGAACTTGGCATATCGCTTATAAGAACGTTCTGACAGACGTACATTCGTATAAATCACGTGACTGCCGGATCGCTTGGCTGCGCTGATCATATTGGGCCATATTTCAGTTTCCAGGATCAGCGCGACGCGCGCCTTGACTGAATTGGTAAAGCGTCGCATCGCCCACCCCAGATCGTAAGGGAAATAACAATGACTAACCCGATTGCGCAACATGAGCTTAATCATCTCCGATCCGGTAGGCGTGGTAGCAGTTACCAGTATGTTGGCATCGGGTTTATTCTTTAAAATCTGTTCCACCAGAGGGGCCGCTGCGCGCGCTTCACCGACTGATACCGCATGCACCCAAAGGTCAAACGGTGCCTGCTTGCGCACTGTTTCCGGCACAAACCCAAAGCGTTCGCTCCAACGTAGCCAATACATGGGATTGCGGAATCCACGCAGGCACAAACCGACTATCCCGAAGGGTATGGCGGCATTGATCAGAACCCGATAGAGTAGCAACATAGAGCCATTCTTATAGCCAGTCCTGTTTGGGCAGGAATTCCGTCAACAGGCGCTCTTCCTCAGATCCCTCAGGGGGCTGCGCGCGGTAGGCCCAACTGGCATGTGGGGGCATGGAAACCAAGATGGATTCGGTACGGCCGCCCGATTGCAGTCCAAACAGGGTGCCACGGTCATACACTAAATTGAACTCGACGTAACGACCCCTGCGCAACAACTGCCAGTCGCGCTGCTGCTGCGTATAAGGTGTATCTTTGCGACGCCGCAAGATGGGAAGATACGCTGGTAAATAGTGATTGCCTACACTTTGCATAAATTCAAATGAACGCTCAAACCCGCCCTCATTCAAATCGTCGAAGAACAGACCTCCGATACCACGTGCCTCGGCTCGGTGCGGAAGGAAGAAATAATCGTCACACCATTTTTTATAATTTTCGTAAGTCTGATCGCCAAAGTTTTTGCAGGCGTCAAATGCAGTCTGGTGCCAATGTACAGCGTCTTTGCGGAAACCATAGAAAGGGGTGAGATCAAAGCCGCCGCCAAACCACCAAACCGGGTGCGCTGAATCAGCACCGGCTACAAAAAACCGCACATTCATATGCGACGTGGGCGCGAACGGATTAAGGGGATGAATGACCAGGGAAACGCCCATCGCGGAGAATTCTTTGCCGGCCAGATCTGGCCGTTTTTGGGTTGCTGCCGGTGGCAAATTTGTGCCTTTGACATGCGAAAAAAGCACACCGCCTTTTTCTAGCACTGTGCCATTGGCCAACACCCGGGTACAGCCACCACCACTGCCATTCTGGTGCTGCCAATTGTCCTCGCCGAATTTACTGCCGTCGACCTCACCGAGGCCATCGCAAATCTGACTCTGCAATCCGGTCAGATAATCGCAAACTTTATCTATTTCCTGTTTCATCGGATCACCTCTCCATTTTTACCATCGCGAATCTGACTGGGCTGCAGTGCGTTTCCGACAGGACCATCGACAACATAATCCACCTCATCACCCATTGCCTCTCTAACTGCGGCCGTGGTGCGCAGTGCCTCTTCACCGTGCCGATTTGCACTGGTGGAAACGATCGCCGATCCGAACTCAGCACAAAGTGCATGTGCGATAGCGTGCGCCGAGACTCTGATAGCAACGGTTTGGTGTTGCCCGCATACCCAGTCTGAGACATGTACACGAGGTGTCAAAAGCCAGGTGACCGGACCCGGCCATGACAACATAATTTCATCAACCATAGGCGAGGAATGCAAGTCGGCCTGCTGCTCTACCTGGGCTATATCTGCTGCCAACAAGATCAGGCCCTGCTGCTTATGCCGGCCTTTTATCTTGAGAATGCGCTCAATCGCGCCGCTGTTGGCCGGATCACAACCAAGCCCGAAGCAGTATTCCGTTGGGTAGGCAATCACACCACCCTGTTGCAGAACCTCAACTGCGCGTTGAATTGAATCGGGCAACAAACAATGATCCTGAATTTAGCGTCCCAATTTGTCTTGCAATGCGGCGTCTTTGGCGATTACCGCTTCTGCATTCGCCTGCCGATCTTTGGCAACCCGCTCAGCAAGCTCATCATCTGCCACTGCCAGAATCTGCGCCGCCAGATAAGCGGCATTCTTTGCCCCGGCTTTGCCAACAGCAACTGAGGCCACTGGTACCCCACCCGGCATCATTACAGTGGAAAGCAGAGCATCGAAACCCGACAACGGTCCGGCATCAACCGGCACGCCAATCACTGGACGGGTGGTTAGTCCGGCGACCGCCCCGGCCAAATGCGCAGCCATGCCCGCGGCACAGATAAATACCCGGCAACCGCGTTCCTCCGCACCGCGCACATAGTCGTGAGTGGCGGCGGGTGTACGGTGCGCAGAAGTCACCTTTACCTCCCAACTTACGCCGAGGGAGTCCAACACATCCAGAGTGTTCTGCATGACCGGCAAATCTGAATCCGAGCCCATTAGCACGGCAACAAAATTATTACTCATAGTACAAAGATCAAAGATAGATTTAAGGATCGGCTATTCTAATGCCAAGCGAATCACAAGACTAGCTTTATAGCCCTGTTAGCTACGCCGCCAGGCATGAAATTTCTCCACCCACGCCAGCAATTTATGTGGCTGATGCTCCCGCTTCCAATTTCCGGCAACAAACTTATTCGACT
This sequence comes from Arenicella sp., assembly GCA_018677115.1. Taxonomy (GTDB): domain Bacteria; phylum Pseudomonadota; class Gammaproteobacteria; order Arenicellales; family Arenicellaceae; genus Arenicella. The sequence goes on from JAHHOC010000274.1 coordinate 3,157, forward strand.
CAGCCAGACTGGGGTACAGGTGAATTGTGCCTAAAATTTTGTTCAAGCCGATATTGTGTTTCATCGCCAGCACATATTCTGAAATTAGATCACCAGCGTGATGCCCGACGATGGTAACTCCTAAAATCCTGTCTTTGCCACGTGGTGTAATTACCTTTATAAATCCATACGCCTCGCCATCAGCAATCGCCCGATCAAGATCGTCAATTCCGTAGCGGGTTACTTCATAGTCAAGATTTTGCTGTTCCGCTTCACGCTCATTGATGCCGACCCGCGCCACCTCGGGCATGGTAAATGTCGCCCAGGGTATGACGCGATAATCAACCTTGAACTTTTTCACAAAACCAAACAAAGCATTAACTACCGCAAACCAGGCCTGGTGCGCAGCAGTATGGGTGAACTGGTAGGGGCCGGCAATGTCTCCCGCAGCGAAAATATTTGGCACACTGGTACGTAAATAGTCATCTGTTTCGATGGTGCCATTAGGCCGCAATTTGATACCCAATCGCTCAAGCTCCATACCATCACTGTTTGCCCGCCGCCCCACGGCCACGAGAATTTCATCAAAGGTAATCTCAACTTCACCATTTGCATATTCACAGTGCAAAACCTTTTCGTGCTCGTTACTTACCCGCACCGCTTTGTGCCCGGTCAGAACACGGATACCATCTTTATCAAAAGTCTGCTTGATCACATCTGCCACATCCCCATCTTCGCGGCCCATCAATTGATCCATCATTTCTACTACTGTTACCTGTGAGCCCAGCTTTGCAAAAGCCTGACTCAATTCACATCCAATCGGGCCCCCACCCAACACTACCAGCCGCTTTGGCAATTGTTGCAACTGCCATACATTGTCGGAAGTCAGGAAAGGCAACTTTTCCAAGCCTGCAATCGGCGGAACAAATGGACGGGCTCCGGCAGCGATTACAATACTCCGCGTAGTGATGCTACGGTCACCAACCTGCACGGTGTGCGGGTCGACAATACGGGCTTCGCCACTCAGACATTCCACCCCCAGTTCGGTATAACGTTCGACCGAATCGTGCGGTTCAATTTGCTGGATAATGCTGTGTACGCGCTTCATCACCTGGTCAAATAGCGGTTGCACTGGAACAGCCGCCATGCCGAACTCTTCGGCCCGTCGCATATAAGTGGCCACCTTGGCGGAGCGCAGCAGGGCCTTGCTCGGTACACAACCGGTGTTCAGGCAATCTCCCCCCATCTTATGCCGCTCGATGAGAATCACCCTGGCTTTAACTGCAGCAGCAATGTAGGCACTGACCAGACCGGCAGAGCCGGCCCCTATAACGACTATGTTTGCGTCGAATTTACTCATCAAGCTGTCTCTTTATTCTGTTTCAGCCACTCCAGCAGACGCTTTGCGGCAAGCGGAAAAACAGCCAGCAAGGCAAACGCCATCAGCAATTTAGCCGACAGAATATCATCGGCGCTGTTGATTGTTGCCAATTGCGTTCCGGCATAAATATATACTGCTGTTCCAGCCAGCATGCCGGCTTGGCTAGCCCAATAAAACGTCACTGTTTTCAAGGGCGTCAGCCCCAATACAGAATTCACTACAACGAATGGAATCAGGGGCACAAGGCGCAACCCAAACACATAAAAAGCTCCTTCTTTTTCTATACCCTGATTGACGGCTTCCAGCCGGTCACCAAATTTGTTCTGCACAGTGTCATGAAAAAGGTAGCGGGTCAGCAAAAAAGCAATGGTGGCACCGATAGTACTGGCGAAGGAGACCAATACCAGACCATGCCAGAAACCAAAGATTGCTCCCCCGGCAAGGGTTAATATCGCCGCTGCCGGTAATGCCAGGGCTGCGACTAACACATAAACGGTAAAATACACCGTCGATATTGAAATCGGGTTATCAGCAAACAATTGCTGTAATGCCGCTTTTTGGCCCTTTAAGTAGACGAGGTCAAAGTACTGCTGCAAATCAAACAGAAAAAATGCGCCAATCAGGGCGGCGACAGATATGGCAAGAACTATTTTAAGATTCATACTGTTATCATATTCATTAATTGACTGATGCCTCGCTTGCCAGTGCAAAGACCCTGCCAGGAGAATAATCCTTTCTTATAAACTATTTTTACCTAAACCGCCGATAAATTGACCAATAGCCGCAAACAAGAATCACTGGGGATGCAATTAGAATGGCGGACGCATTCTATATTCAAACCACCGCCGCTTGGCGAGGATGAGGTGCATCTCTGGTGCGCACCTTTAGCCCTCGACCATTCACTGGTAGCTGTGGCAATGTCTCTGTTGAATGACGTACAACGCGATAAGTATCACCGTCGCGCTACCACTGACTTACAGCAGGCCTATCTTGCCGGACGGTATTATTTGATGCACTTACTGGCGGGCTATGCTGGAGTAGCGCCAGATCAAGTTCTGCTCAGCTACAGCGCGCTCAACAAACCTTATCTCAACCCGAATCAGCATGATCTGCAATTTAATTTTACCGACACTGTTTGTCAGGGGCGGAGTTGGGGCCTGTTTGCATTTTCCAGAAAGCATGAGATTGGTGTGGATATTGAGTGTCTGTCACGGCGCAGCGATTTTAAAGCCATTGTAAAGCGACGTTTCTCGCCGGCGGAAGCCAACTTCGTGCGCCACAACGATGAGTCAGTTAACGATGCTCGTTTTCTCGCTTACTGGACGCGCAAGGAAGCCTTTGGTAAAGCGATCGGGCGGGGAATCAGTTTTACCATGCGTGATGTTGATTTAGCCAGCCCCGGTGAATTTAAGCTGCAATTCATTACCAACGGCGACCCCTCGCTGCCTTTCCAGTTACTGCAAATTCAAATTGAACAGGAATTGATATCAGCGCTGGTAGTGAGTGGCCATCAGCCCCTGTCGATCAGGGCTTTTAACTGCTCGAACCAGATCCCATAATATTCGTGCAAGGCGACAGTGGTCATCGACAGCGCAGCAGATGAAGGAATCCAGTCAAAAATCTGCGGCTGCACATGTTCACGCACTAGCACGCCAGCAGATGCTGGTGTGATCGAAATCGGCATCGATTTAAAAATATTATACGCCCGCGGCATATGCAGCGCTGAAGTGACCAGCAGGATGGTACTAATTTGCTTCGATTTCAGGTAGGAAGATGTGTTTTGCATGTTCTGCAGAGTGTTTCGGCTGTGGGTTTCAATTGCAATAGCCTGTTGTGGCACTCCCCACTCCTGCAATAATTCAGCAGCATAAAACGCCTCACTTTCGTAGCCAGGCTGCTCAAACAGATTGCCGCCCGTTAGCACGATTTTGGCGGCCTTACCAGCGCGGTACAAGCGGGTCGCATACCAATAGCGATCTGAACCAGCGCCTATCTGGGTATGCCTCGCAGGTAATTGGGGTAGCCGCAAACCACCGCCGAGAACCACGATAGCATCGTGCTCGGCAATATCACTGAGAGCCTGTTGCGGATATTGTTGTTCCAGCGAACTCACCAGCCAGTGGGCCACTAGCGGATTAGACGCGGTGACCAGAATAAAGATTCCCACCAAACCCAAAAAGCTTCCGACTCCTTTCAAGCCAATAGCACGTAAAATCCAACGCAGAATAGCAAGCACCAGCAACAATCCCAAAGGGTAGCTGAGAGCAGAAATAATTTTGACCAGTAGAATACTATCCATGAGTATGTCGATAACAGTTCACGAGGCACAGGGTATCATAGCGCTCAGCGCATTAAGCTAATTTAAGCTGTTTAGTCGGTTGCACGAGTGGTAGGATATGCAGCCAGATTTTAAGACCTTCTCATCACCAAATTTTTATGGACCTATTTGATTTTAGAGGTGGCCGAGAAGGCTACTACGGCGAATATGGTGGTACCTTTTTGCCTGAGATTTTGCATACCACTATCGAGCAGCTCAAGGTCGAGTTTCGTAATGCCAAAGAAGATCCAGAGTTCTGGAACGAGTTTGTGCAACTGCTACAAAGCTATTCAGGGCGCCCCACGCCCATAACCCATCTGCCAAATTTATCGGCGCGTCTGGGTGGTGCGCAAATTTATATTAAACGCGAAGACTTGAACCATACCGGATCCCACAAAATCAACAATGTCATGGGGCAGGGCTTATTGGTTAAGCGTATGGGCAAGACACGCGTAATTGCCGAGACTGGTGCGGGTCAACACGGCTATGCCACCGCTACCATGGCTGCCAGATTTGGATTTGACAGCAAGATATATATGGGCGCTGTAGATGTTGCACGCCAGCGACCGAATGTTTTCTGGATGGAAAACATGGGTTCAGAGGTCATTTCCGTAACCGACGGCCAGCAGACCCTGAAGGATGCAATTAATGAATGCCTTCGTGATTGGGTAACTAATATGGATAACACCCATTACGTCTTGGGAACCGCCTGTGGGCCGCATCCTTTCCCGGAAATGGTCAGCTGGTTTCAATCCATTATCGGTCATGAGGCGCGGGAGCAGATTGTGGTTGAAAGTGGCAAGCTACCTGATCGTGTGTTCGCCTGCGTGGGAGGCGGGTCCAATGCGATTGGATTGTTTCAGGGCTTCATGGACGACAATAAAGTACAGCTTGTGGGCTGCGAGGCGGGCGGCTTCGGCCCGGGCAAGGGCAATCATGCCGCACGACTGGCTTATAAAGATGCTTCGGTGGGTGTGGCCCAGGGGATGAAAACATACTTCCTGCAAAATGATGATGGCAATATGCTGGAGACTCACTCGGTTGCTGCCGGCCTGGATTATATCGGTGTAAATCCAGTACTGGTTCATCTATGGGAGCAACAGCGGGTGCGCTTTGAAGCCGTAACCGATTCCGAGGTGACCGAAGCTTTGAAAATATGCATGACTACAGAAGGCATCATTCCGGCACTGGAAAGCGCCCATGGTTTCGCACAGGCCATTAAAGAGGCTGAACAGATGAAAAGGGATGAAGTGGTGTTAATTAATATGTCAGGGCGTGGCGATAAAGATATTTTTACCATCGCCGATGCGATCGGGGACAATCATTGGAAACAATTCATTAAACACAAAGCAGACGGCTATAACTCGGAGGCCTGAGCGAATGTCCCTGAATGAATATATAGCGGAGCGCAAACGAAGCTTACCTGGGCGTAGTCGCAATACCCTGGTCATGACACATGTAGTTTGCGGGTATCCGTCTTTCGAGGATAACTGGAAAGCTCTCGAGATCATGGATGATTTCGGTGTCGATCTGGTTGAGTTGCAGTTTCCTTTCTCAGAACCCTCAGCAGACGGCCCCCTATTTGTAAAAGCAAACCAGCAAGCGATTGACAATGGCGTTCATGTCAACGATTGCTTCGAGTTTATGCAAAGAGCATGCGCCGCTTTTTCTTTTAAAGTGGTTATGATGGGCTACTATAATACGGTATTTAAAACTGGCGAGGGTGAATTCCTTGAGCAGTTGAAACGGTCGGGTGGAGAAGCGTTTATACTACCTGACCTGCCAGTTGAAGAAGCGTTTGAATTACATCAGGCAGCTCGGCAATTGGAGTTGTCGCCAATTATTCTGATGACACCAACCAATACCGATGAGCGGTTGCAGCAACTGGCCGACGCAGCTGATGGATTCGTTTACACGGTATCACGCAAAGGCGTAACTGGATCAAGCACCCGGATGAATGATGCGGTTGCAGAGTTCATTGAGCGATGCCGCAGCCACACTGATTTACCTCTCGCAGTCGGATTCGGGGTGAGCTGCAAGG
>JAHHOC010000279.1 GCA_018677115.1 Arenicella sp.
GTTTTCGGCTGTCCATCTTGCGACAGCACGGGACAGGATGGCGAGATTGTTTTCCATTTAGACAGCCCAGATTAAGGTAAGGTGGAAACAATTGATTATAAAAGTAATTTGTACGCAGGCAGAGCAATTACGCCTGCCAAAGCCAACTTTTTTAAACGCCTTGCCAGTCGCGCGATAAACCTGTCAGCAGCACCAAAAAGCGGCAGGGCTGCTTTAGCGGAAGATGAGCATTATTTGAGCCAGATCAAGCCTGAACGGTCACAAAGCTTCTAATCTGAATGGACGGCATGAATTGAGCGGTGAATGAGTAAAATGACAAATGGTAAAAAGCAAACTGACTTCAGCGTGACTTTTTATGGCGCGGCGTTGGAGGTCACCGGTTCCTGCCATCTGTTGCAGGCCAACGGCAAAAACATATTGTTGGATTGCGGCATGCGGCAGGGCGGTTCGACCGAGCGCCGCACCCGGCAGATAGATTTCGAGTTTGATCCCGGCGACATTGACATGGTGGTGTTGTCGCACGGACACCTGGATCACTCCGGGGCCCTGCCCAAGCTTGTTCATGCGGGATTCAAGGGGCCCATTTATTGCACTTCAGGCACCAAACAACTGTTGAAGATTTTGCTGGAAGATTCGTTCAACTTGTATAAACACGATCTCCAATGGCGCAACAAGCAGCGCGCACGGTCGGGCGAAGCAAGGCTTGAGCCTGTTTACACAGCAGAGGATGTGGAAAATGTGCTGGAGTTGTGTCGCAGCCACCGTTATAACTCCGCCTTTCAAATTGCCAAAGGCATTGATTTACAGTTTTTTAACGCCGGGCATATCCTCGGTTCAGCGATCGTTGAACTTAAATTGGAGGATGCTGAGAGAACTCGCTCGCTGGTTTTTTCCGGCGACCTCGGAAATCCCGGTACTTCACTGATGCCTGAGCCAAGCATAGTGGATCAGGCGGATCTGGTATTGCTTGAGTCCACCTACGGCGACCGTAATCACCGCAGCCTCGACCACACAATTACTGAATTTCAGGAGGTAATTGCCCAGGCAACCAGGCAGAAAGGCAGCATCCTGATCCCTGCGTTCGCAGTCGGCAGGACACAGGAATTATTGTTTCAATTGGGCTGCCTGTATCAGCAGGGTAAACTCGATGGCTGGCGTGTATTTTTAGACAGCCCGATGGCGGCCGCAGTTACCGAAATCTACAATCGATGCATTAACCGCCTCGATAAGAGAGATATCGCCATGATGCGGGCCAAAGGTTGTAACAATTTGCATGAATTCCTTCCGATCCTCACAATCTGTGAAACTGTCGAGGAGTCGATGATGATTAATGAACAGGAATCAAAAGTCATCATTATTGCCGGCAGTGGTATGTGTACCGGGGGGCGAATCCGTCACCATTTCAAGCAGCGCATCTGGCAGGAAAACACGCATATTCTGTTTGTTGGATTCCAGGCCGCCGGCACCCTTGGCCGCCGGCTGGTGGAGGGTGCAGAGACTGTCTCATTGTTCCGCCAGGAATATAAGGTGGCTGCGGAGATACATACTATCGGTGGATTTTCTGCACATGCAGGGCAGGATGATCTCATCCAGTGGGCTTCAAACTTTCCATCAACCAGCAAGTTCTGCCTGGTACACGGAGAACGCAAAGCGGTGGTGGAACTCAGCAACCAGCTCAAGACGCGGCTGGGTTATGACGCTGAAATCGCTGTCGAAGGTGCCACGGTGTTTTTCTAACTGAAGGGCAGCTAAATATTTTCAGCAAATGCGCTTGATATAGAGGACATTTGTATAATAACCTTGAACACAACTGATAATAAGTTTTTGATGATCAAAGGGAAAAATGATTTTAGAGTTTCAATCAAAACTTAAGGGCGAGTTTAACGGTTGGTGCCCGACTACCATCTATGAACTTAAAAATGGTACCAAGTGGATGTTGGTTCACCACAAGAACAGCCAGCGAACTATTAATTCCCCCAAGGTTGAAGTTTACCGGGATGGCGACGACTACTATCTGAAGGTGGCAAAAATTGCCAATGCCGAGAAGGTACGGCGGGTGATGTAATCGCAGTGCGCGGTAAATGAGCTGCGGAAATAAGCAGATATCAATTGCCCCTACCATGGGTTTCAAAAATGCTCAGGGAGTGCCCACAAGAAGCTTAGTTGGGAGCGGATGACAGTTAGCTTTATTTTGATTTAGATCACTTTTAAAGCGGTCATTTTCATCTAAGCTCATGGGTATTAATTTTATCTAAGGAATTATCCGGAGCGATCAGCGGTGACGAAAGAAAAACTGGTAAACCAGCATATACTGGAATACAAATCTCGCCTTAAACATATTGAAGAGCTCTTTGAACGAGCGAATAAGGCGACGGATAACGCGGAATCAGATTCTGCAGAGAAGGCGCAGCTGGATGAATTTGCTGAGGCCAAAGCACGCTTGGAAGACGAACTGGAAGAAATAAAGGACATGGATGTGGAGCACTGGCGTGAGGAAACGATAAGCCAGTCCGGGCCAATGGCGATTTGGGATATTCTGGCGCAGAAACTGGAAGATTTTTTAGAGCACCACGAGCAAGGTACGGATTCAGAAACCAAGGGCTAAGCCTGCTGGCCATTAAGCCACTTGCTGTCTGGCCGCTGCCGTAAAGCATGGCCGAGGCGGGCGGTCTTGTTGCTTCGGCGTTGCGTGAGCTGCTTCTCCCCGATAATCCTGTTTTTACCGGGAATCCCATTGCAAATTATTGTGGATGGCACTATGTATTAACTAGGTTATGTATTACCAAAACCCGACAATGCGTTATGGTTGGGGCATATTATTGATTTGTGCCCTGCTGGCGGGTTGTGCCGGTGCCCCAAAGCAGGTGACCCGGGGTAGTGAGCTCGCAACATGGATTGAGGATGCCGGGCGTTATCACCAATCATTGCTCCCCAATCACCCGGACAGATTGGATCAGATATTGTTCATCTCTGATGAGATGCGCAAGGTGATCAACCGCGAATTTGGCGGTTTTCGTAAACGTCAGTCAATAGACCGATTGGCGACCTGGCTGATTGACCCCGACGGACATGGAATGACTTACCAGCTGGGTGCAAACCTCACACCTGTAGAGTCGTACAAAGAACAACGTGGTAACTGCATTAGCTTTACCATTCTGTTGTATACGCTGGCCAGGGAACTCGACGTGGAGTTGCGGTTTAACGAAGTGGATTTGCCCGATGAATGGGGTATGGGAGATGACGAAAACCACCTGGTGCTCTACCGCCACGTCAATGCAGTATATCGAATCGGCACGCGCACCAATATCTACGACCTGGCATTAGAAAACTATGACCGGCGTTATCCGCAAAGAGCTATTTCGGAGCAAAAGGCAGTGGCAATGCTGCACAATAACCGCGCTATCGACGCTTTTAAGCTGGACGATCTGGAACAGGCATTTCACTATCTGCGATTAGCCGTTAACCTGGCCCCGGATTACTCTGATTTATATGCCAATCTGGGCGTATTCTTTAAGCGGAAAGGTCAATTTCAGCTTGCCGAACAGGCTTTTTTATATTCGTTGCAATTGGATAAATACAGCACTATCGCGGCCAGTAGCCTGGAGCGCTTTTACCGTGAATCCGGGCAAGTCAGGAAGGCTGAGCGGTTCGCTAAGAGGGCACGTTTTGCAAGGCAGCAAAACCCATATTATCAATATGGCCTTGCCAAAAAGGAATTTGCCGAGCAGAGTTATTCCGCCGCCCGCAAGTCGGTAAAGCGCGCCAAAAGATTACATGCTGGAGATGACAGGTTTTTTGAGTTGAGTGCACGCATCGAGCAGCAATTGGGTAATTATCGGCAGGCATTGCGTGAGCTCGAAAAAGCTCACCAGTTGTCGAATGAGCTGGAAGATCGCAATCGTTATTTTGCCATGGCAGAGGAAGTCGCACAGTTGCTGCAGGACGAGGAACAGCGAAGAACTGAGCGCAGGCAATCTGACATCAATATTGAAATTATCAGGCCTTCAAGTGGCGTATGGCGTTAAGGTTTATTTTCCACTGACCGGGAACGCGTAGTACTATAACTCCATGCTGGAACAGATTCTCGACTTCTGGTTTGAGGAAATTGAGCCCGCGCGGTGGTGGGCAAAGGATGACGAATTTGATGCCCTGATCCGGGACAGGTTTGGTGAGTTGCATAGCCAGGCGGTCAAATGTGAACTGTATGGCTGGCGCAAGTCACCACTGGGGCGGTTGGCGGAGATTATCGTGCTGGATCAGTTCTCAAGAAACATCTACCGGGACAATGCTCTGGCGTTTGCAGCCGATCCACTGGCGCTGGCTCTGGCACAGGAGGCCGTTGCTGCTGGTGTAGACCGAGACCTTGCAGAATCAGAGCGATCATTTCTTTACCTGCCATACATGCACAGTGAGTCTCCTATGGTGCATAAAGTAGCAGTCGGGCTATATCGGTCGCTGGGTCTCAAATCGAATCTGGAATTTGAGTTGAAGCACAAAGCCATTATTGACCGGTTTGACCGATATCCCCATCGTAATGAAATTCTGGGCAGGCAATCGACCCACGAGGAAATCGAGTTTTTAGCTTCTCCCGGTTCCAGATTCTAGGGTTTTCTATACGAGGTAACACGCCAGACGGTATCTGGGGCAATAATTGTTGCCGTTGTTACCTCATTCAATCAATATGTAAAGGATTGTGAATAGCAGCTGCAAAGGGCTGATTCGGCTGCTGCGGAGTACTACAATTTAAAGTCTGGAAATGTGTGTTGGGCACAGTAAACATGTTGAAAAAGTCGTCAAAATCATTGAGCCGCAAGGAACTGCTACAGGAATACGCTAAATTGCGCGATTTATTCGAAGTGCAGCAAGCTGAGTTGCAGGCTAAACATATTCAAACTCAACAGCTGGCCAGAGCCCTGAGTGAGCATATAAATAGTACCAGAGCCATAGAGACAGAGGAGCCCTCGGAAGATTTGGCAGCGCTGGAAACCAGGTTGAAACAGGAATTCCAGCATGAAAAACTGGATATGGTGGTCAAGCTGAAGAAGCTTCATGCGATTAATGTCGCCCTGGTTGAGAGGATTAACCAGATGCTTAAGTGTCAGCGAGAGCAGCAGCGTGATCGGCAAGATGCTTTTGCTGCTGCCGACGACAACGACAACAACGTCACTCAGCTTGATCTGTTAGGGCCCACGCGCCACACCGGGTCGACTGACGAATTGCTGCATGTGCTTCCGTTAGCCAAGTAGAACCACCCTCAACCCTTTGCCCAGATTCCTAGGCAAGCTGCCGATTACTTTTTAGAGTAAATTGGCACACTCAGGTCGCAACGCGTACAATCGGTGACTCGTTACCCGGGTGTCATCGCTAAACTTGTTAGCTGCTCACAATGGATCCATCTGCCAATACCTTTATTGAAATAAATAATCTGTCAAAAAAATATGGCAGCAAGACAGTGCTGCGCGATATCGACCTGAATATCGGTGAGGGTGAAATAGTTGGCCTGATTGGCCCCAAT
>JAHHOC010000286.1 GCA_018677115.1 Arenicella sp.
AATGAGGCCTGCAAGTTTGCAAGGTTGGCATTCTATCAACCATGATCTGCTAAGCAAACAGGGGGCGCTTAATATTGCCTTAATTCACACTATAAATACGGTGAATTCCCCTACATCAGAGCTGCCCAATAGTACCAACTTACAAGCCAAGCCTTGTCATGGTCAACTACGGCTTGGAATACGCAATCGTTGGCCGATTAATATCGTTGAAGCCTTGGTAAGTTGATTGGCAGCCAGCAGTTCCCGGCAACTGACGCGATAGCTCTCGGCAATTTGACATGCCGTCTGACCCCGGCGCACTGTGTGCCATGCCTCAGTCACCTTGATACTAACCCGCTGGCCAATCTGCAAAACACTATCCCGACGCAGCCCATTTATGGCCAGGAATTCGTTGCATCTCATATCATTCCGATTGGCGATGATGCAGGCAGACTCTCCCCGCTTGACTGTATAAGTGACGATGCCGGCTTGAGACGATGCCGTTGAAGACGGCACACTTGCCACGGTAATGCCGCCGTTTCTGGTTGGCACTTTGAGACGCTGCCCCGCATAAATGGTCGCTTTACGATTTAGCCGGTTGAGTTTGCGCAAAGCACTGCAGGACGCCCGGTAGCTCTCGGCGATCTGACACGCGGTTTGTCCGCGCCTGACCCTGTGCCAGACAAAACCCGGCCGTTCTATCTCCCTCGGCAGGGAATATACATCGGCGAGTTGTGCCGACCAGCCCTGCTCTCGATATGGCAGATGCAGCTGGAATCCCTCAGGAATGAGCGCCCGATCTTTCCACACCACACTTTTCAAAGAGGGATTCAGTTGCTTTACAACATCTATATCAAGATCTAATTCAGTACTAATGCGCTTGGTTGACGTTGCGCGCTTGAGCGAAACCGTATTGAAGGAGTGAATTCGCTGGCTTCTATCAGGCTGTACATCACCAAAAAACTGTTCGGCGTTTTTAGCCACATGACGCGCCGCCAGAAAACTGGCGTAAAAATTCTTCACAGCGGTCTGGAAATTGGGTGACTTGTATTCGCGCAATAACCTTTCGTAACTGAGTCCGACTTGGCGAATCGCATTCTGCATGCCCCTGACCCCATAGTTATACGATGTAATAACGAACGGGTTAAGTTCCCGCGCACTGACCTCCGCGCCGACGTCAAATGCCTCAGAACTCAGCTTATCGACGCTATCGCGGAAGTACTTTGCCGCCGCATAGGTGGCCAGCGTCGGATCATATCGTTGATCAACTACGCTATTAACCACCAGGCCCAGCGAGCGGCCGGTGCTGGGCATAATTTGCCATAAACCTGCTGCACCCAGATGGGAGAGTGCCTGCGGGTTAAAGGCAGATTCAACAAATGGCAGGTATTGCAGTTCGGGGGTTAAATTCTGGCTCTCCAGCGCATCCAATATAGTTGGTCTATATAGCTGAAATTGCTTTAACGCCTGCAGCATACGATCCCTATTGCCGGACTGGCAGCGTAACCGCTTTGCGGCAGCTCGGATTTCAGATGTCGATTCGCCAATAAACAGGGACCGCAGATAGCGCTGATTTGCGCTCAGGCTGCGGTCCTTCCTGATCCGATCTGCAGTTGTCCTGAGGGCTTTTTGCAGGCGTTCTCGCTCCCGCTCAATGATGTCACCCCGGCGGGTCCTCTGACACCCCTGCTCCCGCTTGACGGTTGAAAATACTCGCTGGGGATTATCCTTATCATGAAAAATTGCGGTGTCTGTCTCCCACCTGCTGAATACCTCGATCCAGAAACTGACCCGCGGCAGCAGCGAATCCGGACAGGCGAAAGTATCATTGCAATCCAGAGTGTACTGCCCAACAGGCTCATCAAGTTGCCTGGCTGACAGCTCTGGCGGTAACAGAGCGAGCAGAACGACCATCCCCACGTAAAACAACGAATTCATAAACCCAAACTTCATATAAAAATTAGTAGTGCCCGCGATGGCTTTTCACTGCATGGCTATTTTACTACGAGCTCACTCGAATAACACATTTACATAACAATCGGAAACCAACGACTGCAGCGCTATTCATGCCTTTTTCACAGCTGTCTTCTATGATTTGATGTAATTAAGCGATAATAAGCAAAGCAGGTATTTTTTCAACCCGCGTCGTTGGTGTCACTTGGAGTGACTTTTGCGGGCACCCGTAATCTTATTGTCAAAAAAGTGTTTGCCAAGCCCACGACACGGCCTAGAATATGCGCAGTCCAAAAAAAATGTTTAATAATCGCTTCAAATAGCAACGCAACAATACCCCACCAACTCATATGGTTTAATGAGAAAATCCCCGATTTACACATTTATCCGCTGGTTTGACAGCTATGCTGGAGCAGATTCGGATCAGGCACAGGGCGAAAGTCCAAACTGGTTCAGGATTGTGCCCTTCCTGCTAATGCATTTAGGCTGTATCGCAGTAATTTGGGTGGGATGGAGCCCGGTTGCAGTCGCCGTAGCTATTGGCTTCTATGTAATCAGAATGATTGGTATCACGGCCTTTTATCATCGCTACTTCGCGCATAAGACCTTTAAAACAGCGCGCATTACGCAGTTCATATTTGCTTTAATTGGCTCTGCCGCCACCCAGCGGGGTCCATTGTGGTGGGCTTCCCATCATCGTCATCATCATTATCATTCCGATACGGACGAGGACGTCCACTCACCAACGAAAGGTGTTTTCTGGAGCCATATGGGCTGGTTTTTGTCTGATAAGCATTTCAAGACGCGACTCGACCTGATTCCCGATTTTGCGCGTTTTCGGGAGCTCATAGTACTCGACCGTTTCGACATGCTGGTACCCCTGGCATGCATGGGCCTGATGTATTTGCTGGGAGTTAGCCTGAACGCCTTTTTCCCGCAATTGGGCACCAGTGGGCTGCAGATGCTGGTTTGGGGATATGTTATATCTACTGTCGCATTGCTACATGCCACTCTGTGTATCAATTCATTGGCACACCGCAGGGGCTCGCGTCGTTTTCAGACACCGGATACCAGCAGAAACAATCTACTGCTGGCACTGATCACCTTCGGTGAGGGCTGGCATAATAATCATCATCGTTTTCCAAACTCGGCTCGCCAGGGCATTAAGTGGTGGGAGATTGATATCAGTTATTACCTGATCAGGATCATGGAGAAAATCGGCCTGGTGTGGAGTGTGAAGCCCGGACCCAGTGCCGAACAAGTAGCACTTGCATTGCAGCAATCGATGCAAAACAGGATTGAAGCGCACCAGTAAGCCGGTTTGACATTAATCGAATACGCTTTTAAATGAGCGATAAAAAATCTGTTGCAATCATTGGTTCAGGCATAGCCGGGTTGAGCGCTGCCTTTCACC
>JAHHOC010000294.1 GCA_018677115.1 Arenicella sp.
GTACTGTACTGACTGGCTGGCACGAGCGATATTAATCACTCCCGTTTCAAGAGGTTCTCGCAGGTGCTCCAGAGTTACACGGGAAAACTCGGTTAATTCGTCGAGAAACAATACGCCGCAATGTGCGAGAGAAATTTCGCCGGGTTTTGGGTATGAACCGCCACCCACCAGGGCAACGGATGATGCCGAATGATGCGGGCTTCGAAACGGCCGGCGACGCCAAGCATCAGCGTCAAATTGCCCCGATGCGACCGATTGGATGGCTGCAGTTTGCAGTGCTTCTTCGCTGTTCAGCCGCGGCAGTATGCCGGGCAAGCGCGAAGCCAGCATACTTTTCCCTGTTCCCGGCGGGCCGACAAAAAGCACGCTGTGATTGCCACTCGCGGCTATTTCCAGCGCCCGCTTGGCATGCGGCTGGCCCCTGACATCGGCCAATTCCAGGTAAACGTCTTCAGGTCCCTGCGGTTCAGGTTCATAACAACGCGATATCTCGGCGTGACCGGCCAGATGCCGGCACACTTCCAGCAGATGAGTGGCATGCAGGCAATGCGCGTGTTTTGCCAATGCGGCTTCGCCAGCATTATCGGTCGGCACAATCAATTTGCGGTCGGAATTGGAACACACCAATGCAGTGGGTAATACACCTGTCACGTGTCGCAGCTTACCATCCAGAGCCAATTCGCCTACTAGCTCAAACTGATCGATATTCGCAACTGTTAGTTGTCCAGAGGCAATCAGGATGCCCAGTGCGATCGGCAAATCAAAGCGCCCCCCTGCTTTAGGCAAATCTGCTGGAGCAAGATTGACAGTAATTCGCTTGGCTGGAAAATCGAAGCCGGAATTCAGGATTGCACCGCGCACACGATCCTTGCTCTCGCGTACCGCAGTTTCCGGCAATCCGACCGTGGAAAAAGCCGGTAAGCCGTTTGCCAGATGCACCTCTACGACCACGGGTAATGCTTCAACGCCCACCAGGGTTCGTGTATTAATCATTGCCAGTCCCCTGACGGAATTGGTGATGGGGGCGGGTTTATCCTCAGTTTGAGAGGTGGACATATTACACTCCTTGTTAAATATCGCTGCGGCCATCCTGACCGTTAAACACAACTATATCATACTATCTTTCGGCTTCTTCGGATTGAATTTGGCTGGCGACATCGCGAATAACATTGCGAAACCATTTATGCGCGATATTGTGATGTAGCAACGGGCTCCAGACCATATGCAACTCGATGTTCGGTATCGCAAACGGCACAGGCAAAATCGCCAGATTGTCAAAATGATCAACCAGGTGGGTCGAACGTGTCGCCACGGTAGCGATCAGGTCCTGTTGCTGGGTGAGTTGGATGGCTGAAATGTAGTGACGGGTAAATACCGAGATATTGCGCCGTTTGCCCAGCTCATTCAGCGCAATATCTACCCAGCCGAGTTTCTGAATGTCGTCCGGGTTCACTCCGGTGGCAACTCCCATCCCGGTTTTGTTCACCCAAACATGATTCGCCTTCAAATATTTCTCAAAATTAAACCCCTCGCGCCAAGGGTTGTCGGCGCGCATCACACAGGAAAAATTGTCTTGCCACAGCACGGACAGGTGTAACGACTGAGGCAACTGATCAAAACGGTTGATAACCAGGTCAACATTGCCTAATTCAATGTCCTTGAAGGTAACGTCACTTGGCGTGAGAATATCCAGCGCAGTGTCGGGGGCCTCTTCCGCCATGCGCGTGCGCACTCTGGGCAACAACGTGGTTTCGGCATAATCACTCGCCATCACCCTGAACAGGCGCTTGCTGCTACTCGGTTCAAACTCGATAGTCGGTTGTACAAACAACTCAATTTGTGACAATACGTTTTGCACCAGAGGCTGTAACTCCTGAGCCTTGTCAGTTGGCATCATGCCGTTGCTGGTCCTTACCAGAAGTGGGTCATTGAATACTTTACGTAATCGCCGCAAACCATTGCTCATGGCGGGCTGGCTCAAGCCAAGGTGCTCTGCCGCTTTGGTTACATTGCCTTCACGCAGAAGCACGCTGAAATAAACCAGCAGGTTGAGATCTATATTGGAAAGTTTCACTCGCCTCATTCATCTTGTGAATGGAATTCATTGAATCATAACTTATATTTATAGTTAGTTAAATGATGATCTGGCTCGCAGGCAAAAGGTGCCGGATGGGCAAAAAAAACCCCGACCGCCTTGCGGCGGCCGGGGGCATCAGAAATGCTCTAGTTAAGCGTTGGTGAATTCCGGATAGGCTTCGAGACCGCACTCGGACATATCTACACCTTCATATTCATCTTCGGCACTGACTCGGATGCCGAAAATGGCTTTCAACGCAAACCATACAACGAAACTGGCGGCAAACACCCAGACAAATATAGTGAGCGCACCAATCAATTGACCAGAGAACGATGCGCCGCCGTCTGCAGTCAATGGATTTGTCACCGGCACCAGCATCAGGCCGAGAAAACCGACCACGCCGTGCACCGATATAGCGCCCACCGGGTCATCAATTTTAAGCTTGTCCAATGTGACAATCGACAAAACGACCAGCACGCCACCGGCTGCACCGAAAAGCGTTGCCAGCAGTGGGGTGGGAGTTGATGGTTCAGCGGTAATCGCAACCAGCCCTGCCAATGCACCGTTAAGTGCCATTGTCAGGTCAGCTTTACCAAACAGGAAGTGAGCCAGGATCAAGGCGCCGATCAAACCACCAGCCGCCGCCGCGTTGGTGTTCATGAACACTACGGCAACACTATTGGCTGATTCGACCGATGCTGTTGCCAGCACCGAACCGCCATTAAAACCAAACCAGCCCAGCCATAGAATAAATGTGCCTAAAGTGGCCAGCGGTAAATTTGCTCCGGGAATCGCCTTGGGCTTGCCGTCGGCAGTGTATTTCCCGGCACGCGCACCGAGCAGTATCACACCGGCAAGGGCGGCAGCTGCACCGGCCATATGAACGATGCCGGAACCGGCAAAATCAGAAAAGCCGAGATCGCCCAGTGTATACATGCCAAACACAGGCTGGCCTCCCCAGGTCCATGCTCCCTCCATCGGGTAGATGAACGCTGTCATAACCACAGCGAAAGCGAGAAATGCCCATAATTTCATCCGCTCGGCCACGGCACCGGAGACGATTGACATCGCAGTCGCGACAAACACGACCTGAAAGAAAAAGTCGGCTGACGGGGCATAGGTTGCAGGCTCATCAGCGCCAGCAACTCCATCTGCAGTGATACCGCCAAGGAAAGCCGTAAAGTCTCCCCCGCCGTACATGATCGAGTAACCACAGACCATATACATAGTGCAGGCGACAGAGTAAAGCGCCACATTTTTGGTCAGTATTTCTGTTGTGTTCTTGGATCGGACAAGACCCGCCTCAAGCATAGAGAAGCCGGCAGCCATCCACATTACGAGTGCGCCGCACACCAAAAAGTAAAAGGTGTCGAGCGCGTATTGAAGTTCAAATATTGAGTTTTCCATTTTGTTGTCTCTCAGGAATTAGAATAAAAATTAAGTGGTAGTTTAGGTAGATTATCTAGATTGCATCTTCGCCGGTTTCTCCGGTGCGGATGCGAATAACCTGGCTCAGTTCAACAACGAAAATTTTGCCGTCGCCCACTTTGCCGCTATTAGCGGACTGAGCTATGGCCTCAATAGTCTGGTCGAGCAAGTCGTTCGTTACCGCTACTTCGATTTTGATTTTTGGTAAAAAATCAACGTTGTACTCAGCACCGCGGTAAAGTTCGGTGTGGCCTTTTTGCCTGCCGAAACCTTTTACCTCTGTCACCGTCATTCCTTGAATACCAATGCCGGAGAGCGCGTCACGCACATCGTCAATCTTAAAGGGTTTAATAATTGCTGTAATAAGCTGCATAGCAGTACACCTGTTTTGTGATTAATTTAAAGATGGTTGGTAGCCGCCTTAAAGCAATTGCCGTGCCAACTTTTTACTTTTGCGCTGATTGCGCGGAAAAGACCGTTATTAATCGATAGCAAAGCATAGTCACTCACCCCGACCAGCTGACGCTTGCCCCCAAAACCATCATCTTCTGGTTAACTGCACCTTTTTGGTGCGCTCGAATTGCTCTATCTGGGTTAATCGCTAGCCAGACTGCCCTTACAACTCACTTCCCCGCGTTTTGAATTGTTGGCACGCTACTTGCTTTACGCAATGCAGACGGCCCTGTAAGCCAGTCTTAAAACCATTTATATACTTATTTCACAAGATCGAGAGGATCCCATGAAAAAATCTTTAAAAATACTTACTACATTACCGTTGGCATCGGTTCTGATGTCGCCTGTGGCGCAGGCAGAGATGTCAGCCAATGTGGCTATTCAGTCCGATTATGTTTGGCGCGGAATTTCGCAAAACCAGGAAGATCCATCGATCCAGGGCGGCTTTGACTATGCTCATGAATCCGGTTTCTATGCAGGAGTTTGGGGCGCCAGCGTTGACTTCGGTGGCGACGAATCAACTGAAATGGACCTGTATGCAGGCTGGAGCACCGAACTGGAGAACGGCCTTGGCATCGATATCGGCATTATCGAATATACCTATCACGGTGGTCCGGCGGCGAGCGGCGATTTTACCGAATACGTGCTTGGCCTGAGCTATTCTGGATTTGGCGTAACTTACTACAGCGGTGACGAGTTTGATGACAATTTTGAAGTCAGCTACGGCTATGATTTCGAAGCCGGAGTCTCACTCGGTGCCACTTATGGTGATTATGATACCTATAACTTCTACCAGGTAGGTGTTTCCGGAGAAGTCGAAGGTGTAGGCCTGGACTTGTCTTATTGGGACACAGATATTGATGACGACCCTTTAGCTGACGGACGTGTAGTACTGACAGTGTCAAAAGAGTTCTAATCAAGCTGCAATTACGAAAAAGGCTGCCAATCGGCAGCCTTTTTTTATTCTATTTGCAGTTTTTTTTCTAATTCGGCGATGACCGTCTCTAACTCGTCTACCTTGGCACGAGTTTTATTGAGCACTGCTTTTTGTACATCAAGCTCCTCCCGGGTAACCACATCCAGGTCATTGATGACTTCCTGAAGCGCAGCCCTTACATTCTCCTTAACCTCATTGCTGACAGACTCAGGCAATGCCGCCTTGGCGGTTTGCATGATCCGTTCTATGATGTCGGCGGGGGAATCCGGAAAATCGTTCATGAATTAAATATAGTTGGTTTGACCGTGATTGTCATCAATTCGCGATCATTCAGGTATGCCATCAAACAAGCACCAGATTGTCGCGGTGAATCAATTCATCATCGCCCCCATAACCCAGAATGTCGGCAATTACCGAACTACTCTGGCCAAGAATCAGTTCGACTTCAGTAGCTCCATAATTAGTCAACCCGCGGGCTACCTCAGTTCCATCTGAGTCCACACAACTTATCAGTTCGCCGCGCTTGAATTGGCCGCTGACACTTATCACGCCCACCGGTATCAGGCTTTTACCGCGCAGCTGCAGGACCTCGAC
>JAHHOC010000296.1 GCA_018677115.1 Arenicella sp.
ATTTTCGCTGTTCACACAGGCGCAAATAGCTGCGCCATCAGATGAAGAGCTAATGGCCAACAAGGATGAGGCTATAAACCTGATCAACACCCGGCGCAAACTCGACCAGCTGATCTGGGGGCCAGAAGTGCTGGCGCAGGAGTATGAAAAGCGCATCACGCAGCTATGGGACGACCTGCTCAGATCGAAGCAGAAACTCAAGGTGCTGGCCGCATTTCCATTCAGTTCGCTGCAGTTGGCAGCGCACCAGAACAGCGATGCGCTGCAATTGAATATCGCGCGCTACACCTTTAGCGGTGAGGGACCGGTCTGGAGTCAGGCACAGTGGCAGAAATTTATCGCAGATGCTGAGGCCGACGGTTATGTGCTGGAGCAAAGTGAATGGCATCACAGCCGCTTCCAGGCACCAGGTAAAGGTCTTGGCGCCCGTTCTGAAGTCAACTTTGAGCTGCACGTGGGGCGGGCGCAACCGGCTCACATGGTTATTATCAAAGGGGTATTGGACATTCAGTGGAAGGTTCAGACCGGAACAGAAATTGATATCACCGCAGATACGATTGACGTCATGAACCTGACCATACTGGAGCGTGAGAAACCGCCCGCATTCCAGGAAGTGTTTACGGTGGCCGGCACCAACAACCGCCCGCTGATACATCCGGTGCTGGTATACGACTTGAATGGTGATGGCCTGTCCGAAATAGTGCTTGGCGGGCAAAATATTGTTCTACGCAATCACGGCGGCGGCAACCTGGTTGCCGAACAATTGTTTGATGTGGCCAGACCACTTTATGATGGGGCGGTGATCGCCGATTTCACTGGTGATGGTGCGGTTGATTTTATTGGGGTGGATAACCGGAATTTTCCGTTGCTGTACAAAGGTGATGCCGACGGTAACTTTAAGGGCGAACCGGTCAAGATTTCTGATATTCATTTGGGTCTGCCCAAGACTTTTACGGCAGGGGATATTGATGGCGATGGTGACCTGGATGTGCATATCGCCAACTACAAATACGCCTACCGGCAGGGCCAGATGCCGAGTCCTTATTACGACGCCAACGACGGATACCCGGCGGTGATGCTGCGCAATGATGGTGATGGCAAGTTTTCTGATGTGACTGAATCATCGGGCCTGGCCGCCAAGCGCAATCGCCGTTCCTACAGCAGTTCTCTGGTTGATTTAGACGATGACCAGGACATGGACCTGATTGTGGTTAGCGATTACGCCGGTTTTGACGTGTACCTGAATGATGGCAAGGGCAAGTTCACTGATATTTCCGATGATTTCGGCCTGGATCGACATTTTTTTGGCATGGGCCACACCTTCGATGATTTCGATGGTGATGGCAAACTGGATTTTTATGTCATCGGCATGAGTTCCACCACTGCGCGGCGCCTTGAGGATATGGGTGTTGGGCGAGCCGATTTGGAGAAGCACACTGAAATGCGCAAAGCCATGGGCTACGGCAACCGGATGTTCCTGCGCCGTGATGATGGATTCGTTAAAGCACCCTTTAATGACCAGGTGGCGCGTACCGGCTGGTCGTGGGGTACCAGCACTTTTGACTTTGACAATGATGGCGACAAGGATATTTTTGTTGCCAATGGGCATTACAGTGGCGAGAGCACCCAGGATTACTGCACCACCTTCTGGCGCCATGATATTTACGAGGAAGGTGGCGCTAGTGTCGCGCGCGATATGTTGTTTCAGGCAGAATCAACCGATTTACGGGAAGCGAATATTTCCTGGAATGGCTACGAACACAAGGTGCTGTTTCTCAAGCACGGTGATGAATATATAAATGTTGCCTACCTGATGGGCGTGGCGTTTGAATACGATGCGCGGGCAGTAGTGACGGAGGATATCGATAATGACGGCCGGCCGGATTTACTGGTGGTCGAGCATCAGGCACAGGGGCTGAGTTCGGCCACCTATCGCCTGCACGTTTATCGTAATGCGCTGGCAGAGGCAGGTCATTGGATTGGTGTACAGCTGGCTGATGCAAAAGACACCTCGCCGATTGGCGCCACGGTTGAAGTGACCACACCATCTGGAAAGCAATTCAGCCGGGTGGTTACCGGCGACTCGTTTTCAGCGCAGCACTCAGCCAAGTTGCATTTCGGATTGGGTGCCAGTGACGAGGTTGAATCGATTAAGGTGACCTGGGCTGATGGCCGGGTTGGCTCACTTAAAAAGCCCAAGGCCGATAGCTATCATCGCATTGATGGCAGCGGCCACTAGACACATTCGAAGCACCACCCAGTCAATTTCGCGCTTGCGACCACGGTTGGATGACAGACTAAAACTAATGCTATACACTTTTGCAGCAATCGCGTTTGAGTGTCTCAGGAGATTGAATTGAATAGGATTAAAAAGCTGGCCGTTTCTTTTTTTATAGTGATGCTGGCTGCGTCATGTTCAGGCGGCGACGATGCATCGCCTGCAAGCAAACCCGGCACCACGGCTAAATCGCCGGGTAATGCACCCGCACAAATGGACTCCACCGCGAGAGACTCTCAGCAAAAAACTCGCTATGCCTTGGCCGAAGAGCCATTTGCGGCGGGTGGCGCAAACAATCTTGAGGATGAAAGCGAAGTGCCTGAGCCGGGTGATGAGGCTGACAGCGACACTTCTGACCACTATGCTGAAGACGGCCAAGTACCTGCTAACACGATCAGGCTGCGCGAAAGAAGCGAAGGTTATGTTGAATGGCAGCCACCTGCAGAATTAGCTTACTCCAAAGCAGAAGTAGTGGTGATTGGCCCGGATGGCAAGCGGCAGAATCACAGTTTCGGGCCCGGTGAGGCCATGAGTTTGAATGATTCGCTGCCTGATGGCTTATATAAATGGGAATCAGTAGTTACGCCCGAGATCGACCCCTATGTGCGGGATCAGATGCGCAGCGTGCGGGAATCCGGCGACTTTCAGGCGCAACAGCAATTACTTGAGCGGTTGCGAGCGCAAGGCAGTATTCCGACCGAGGCGCAGGCCAATGAAAACCGCCAGGCCGGCGCCTTTGTGGTGCGCGACGGTATTGCTACGCCTACCACCACTGAAGTCGGCCAGAAAGGCGACAGCGACTGATCGGGCGGGGTGCAAAGGTTTTAATGGCGAATCGTTGGGTAAACTGGACAAATAGCTTGCATTGAACTATTTTGTGTAAGTAATTAATTTATTTTTCTGGATGGATTAGTTTCGATTCTGCGGGAGTAAAGTATGAAAGAGTTTAAACGGTTTTTAATTGCAGTATTTGGCGGTGTTGTAGTGGTTGGCAGCGCAAATGCCGATCAGGTGATAAACGATGATTTAATTGTCGATGGCAGTGCCTGTGTGGGCTTTGATTGCGTCAATGGTGAGTCTTTTGGTTTTGATACGATACGTATTAAGGAAAACAACCTGCGTATTAAATTCGACGATACCAGTACTTCGGCCAGTTTTCCCAGGAATGACTGGCAACTGACCGCTAACGACACCAACAATGGCGGAGCCAACAAGTTTTCAATCGATGACATAACCGGCGGGCGTACGCCGTTTACTGTAGAAGCCGGCGCACCGAACAATTCGTTATACGTAGAAAATAGTGGTGAACTTGGTTTGGGCACGAATAACCCGGTGG
>JAHHOC010000083.1 GCA_018677115.1 Arenicella sp.
GGTATAGCGTTCCTGCGCCTCATTGCACCAAATCTGCATAGGCGACATACCTGGCTCATCATTGAGTACCGAGCGCAGATTGAACTTGCCGCCGCGTCCCGCATCACCGACCAGTTCCGGCAAGGCGTTGCACAAACCGCCGGCTCCAATATCATGAATAGAGATGATCGGGTTGGCATCTCCCAACGCCCAGCAACTGTCAATCACCTCCTGGCAACGGCGCTGCATTTCCGGGTTGCCGCGTTGCACCGAGGCAAAATCGAGTTGCTCGGAACTTTGCCCTGAGGCAACACTTGAAGCTGCCCCACCGCCGAGGCCAATTAACATTGCCGGCCCGCCCAGAACAACGATCAGCGCACCATCCGGAATAACCTGCTTGGTAACATGCTGCTCGCGAATATTACCCAGGCCACCTGCCAGCATGATCGGTTTATGATAACCGCGTACATCGCCGGGGCCGGAAATCGCCTGCTCATAGGTGCGAAAATAGCCCGCTATATTCGGTCTGCCGAATTCATTGTTAAACGAGGCTCCACCAATTGGCCCCTCCAACATTATCTGTAATGGCGAAGCTATTCTTGCCGGCTTGGCCTGCGGCTCCTCCCACGCCCGCGGCGCGGCAGGCAGGCGCAGATTGGAAACTGAAAACCCGGTCAATCCAGCCTTCGGCTTGGAGCCGCGGCCGGTTGCACCCTCATCACGAATTTCGCCTCCCGAACCGGTCGCAGCACCGGGAAATGGAGAGATAGCAGTTGGGTGATTATGGGTCTCAACCTTGCACAATATGTGCACTGCCTCATACACCGGTTTATATTGCTTATCGCATGCATCCGGAAAGAAGCGCTCTGCCTCGGTTCCCGCCAGCACTGATGAATTATCTGAATACGCCACCAAGGTGCCGTGGGGGTTCAGATTATGAGTTTCGCGGATCATGCGGAATAACGAGTGCGGTTGTGGCTGTCCATCGATAATCCACTCGGCATTAAAAATCTTATGCCGGCAGTGCTCCGAATTAACCTGCGCAAACATCATCAGTTCAACATCGGTTGGATTTTTCTCCAGCGCCTGGTACTGGGCAACCAGATAGTCTATTTCCTCGGCAGACAGGGCCAGCCCCAACTGCTGATTTGCCGCCTGCAATGCATCTTTACCCGACTCCAGCAGGGGAACTTCAAACAGTGGCTGCGGCTGCTCGTGGCGGAATAATTCAGCTGCCCCAGCCAGGTGCATAACAACTGACTCGGTCATTGGGTCATGCAGGTGCCCGGCCACGCTGTTCAACTCCTCGTCGGTTAAAGGTTTGTCAGCATGAATGTAAAAAGCGATGCCGCGCTCGATCCGCCGGATATCGGTCAAGCCGCAATGCCTGGCTATTTCTGTGGCCTTGGTGGACCAGGGGGAGATAGTTCCTATACGCGGAATCACATAGAGCGGCTGCCCCTTATGCTCCACAACATCAGTCTTGGGCCCGTAGGTGAGTAGCAGCTGCAGTTTATTTGAATCGGCGGCCGCTAGTTCACCCACTCCTTCCCGCAAATCAACGAGGTGTTGAAATTCCGTGTCGATACTGCTAACGACAGGCCACTCCGATCGAATTAGCTCCAGTGTCTTGTCAAGACGGAAACCGGAATACGCCTGACTGCCACGCAATCGCAACATGCTTTTTCCTGCTAGGTTGTAACGTTCACCGCTAAACAGCGGCCATCAAGGTTAGATTGTAATCCCGAGCCGCTCCGCTACCTGCTCATAAGCTTCAACCACACCACCCATACCTTTACGAAACCGGTCTTTGTCGAGTTTTTCACGCGTATCGGCATCCCAGATGCGGCAACCATCGGGGGTAAATTCATCACCGAGATAAATTTCATCGCCCTGGCGACCAAATTCCAGCTTGAAGTCAACCAGGATCATGCCTGCATCGGCAAACAATTTGCTGAGTATCTGGTTGACTTTAAAGGTGCGCTCCTTCATTACTTCAACAGCTTCTTCATCGGCCCAGCCGAAAGACCGAATATGAAACTCGTTGATCATCGGATCGTGCAACTCATCATTTTTCAGAAAAAACTCAAAGGTCGGTAAAGCCAGGTCAATGCCGTCTTCCACACCGAGACGTTTACAGATTGAGCCGGTTGCAACATTGCGCACCACGCACTCAATCGGGAACATGTCCAGCCGACGAACCAGGGCCTCGGTATCTGATAAAGTCTGCAGAAAATGAGTTGCTATTCCCTGCTCTTCCAGATGCTGCATAATAAAGGCATTAAATTTGTTGTTGACCATGCCTTTACGGTCCAGTTTCTCTATTTTTTCACCATCGAATGCAGAGGTGTCGTTGCGGAACAGCAATATCAGCGAGTCATCACTATCAGTTAAATAAACAGACTTCGCTTTTCCGCTATAGAGTTCTTCTCCACGTTGCATATCTTGTGCCTCTCTGGGGGTTATGTGTTGAATGTTAATTTATTGCACCGAGCAAGCGCACGAATACGCGCTGCGCCGAAGCCTTGTCCACTTCCTGTGCGTTTCGATTCAAAACCTGTACCTCGGTGCTTTGTTTACCGGGCAACATCTGTAACGCGCAGTATTCCAGTTCCGTGGTAGGCTTGCTACGAAAAATAGACCAGCCACCCGGCATATCCTGTTGTTCTGTTTCTCCCAGTTCACCGCAACCGACCGCTATGCGGCCGGCATTCTTATTGCGGTTATGTACCGTAATTCCAGAATTCTTCAGTTTTTCGCCGAGTGCTATCCAGGCACCTTCGAAACTTTTGTTGATCTGTAAGCGGGCTCTATCATCACCTTTGCTGACAATGGTAATTGTCGCTGATCCGTTGTTTGCCTGCTCTGGAACATAGGCTTCAGGTATAGCCGATGTCGCGGGTTTTTCAGCTTTCGACCCAACATCCTTGATCAACGGCGGCAGCGCCCGGGCAGACCGATAATCAGCGCTGTCGTCTTCTGTTGCTATTTTCTCGCCTCCGCCACAGCCAGACAACATAAACACGCTAAAAATTAACAACAGTGGGAATTTAAGGTTCATAAAGGATTCGGGATTAGATGTTGCTGGTTATTGGTCTCAAATCTGGCGGCACGCGGGCTGCAATTTAAACAAACGGTTCGATCGCTTTGTCTACCACTGCACGGTGCTGCTCAGACAGCGGTGTTAGGGGTAATCGCAAGGTGTTGCTCGTGAAACCCTGTTTGGAAACTGCGTATTTTACTGGAATCGGGTTGGATTCTACAAACAGATCAGTGTGTAATCTTCTCAGTGTCTGGTCTATTTGTTCAGCTCTGGCAAAATTTCCGGCAAGCGCCGCTTCACACATCTGGGCCATGGCAGCCGGCGCGACATTCGCGGTGACTGATATATCGCCTTTTGCACCTTTTTTCATCAGCGCCAGTGCAGTTGCATCATCCCCGGAAACGACCACCAGCCTGTCCCCACAAAGATCGATTAATTCAGCGCCCCGACGCACATCTCCGGTGGCATCTTTGCAGCCAATGATATTGTCGATTTCGGCCAGTCTGCCGACCGTGGTGTTAGACATATCGGCCACCGTTCTGCCGGGTACATTGTAAAGCACCTGTGGAATAGGCACAGCTTCAGCGATGGATTTAAAATGCTGGTATAAACCTTCCTGGGTCGGTTTATTGTAGTAGGGCACAACCAGCAGACATGCATCCGCCTTTAATTTCGCAGCTTCACTGGTCAGGTGGATTGCTTCCTGGGTTGAATTGGCACCGGTGCCGGCAATGACCGGGATTCTACCCGCTGCCGCATCTACAGTATGTTCAACTACAGCAAGGTGCTCATCGACATTAAGTGTGGCAGATTCGCCGGTGGTGCCGACCGAAACAATCGCATGTGTGCCAGCCACAATGTGATGCTCGACCAACGCAGTTAATGCCTGATAATCGATCGAACCATCCGTGCCCATGGGAGTAATCAGGGCAACGATGCTTCCCTCCAGTCTCATCTAGTCCGCGCCCTGGTGGGTATCCTGTTTGTGAGCACGAAACTTTCGGTAGGTGGCAATTCCATACAGCAGCGAACCACTGGCCAGGTAGATCGTTCCAATGACGAGGAATGCGAATGGTGGATCGAGGTATATTATCGCTATCAGCAATACCAGTACGATCAATCCGATGAAGGGCATCTTGTCCCTGAAATCGACATCTTTAAAGGATCTGTAGTGGATATTGCTGACCATCGAAAAAGCCACCAGCGCGACTATCACAGCTAAAGCGACCGCAACCGCATCAGGTACAATCCCATAGTCGACGCAGACCCATATCACTGACGCCACCATAGCCGCAGCTCCGGGGCTTGGTAAACCGATAAAATACTTTTTATCGTCCAGTTTCTGCACATTGAAACGTGCCAGCCGCAGCGCCGCACAGGCAATATAAATGAACGCCACCAGGCTGCCGACCTTGCCCAATCCGGACAGTGCGAACTCGTAAACCACCATGGCCGGGGCTACGCCAAATGAAACCATATCCGATAGGCTATCGTATTCGGACCCAAACTCGCTCATGGTATTGGTCAGACGCGCCAGTCGCCCGTCTATGATATCCATGACCATGGCAACATAAATAGCCAGGCAAGCCGCTTCGAAATGCCCCAGACGCGCCTGCATAATTGCATAAAAACCGGCGAACAAACCGGCCGAAGTGAACAGATTAGGCAGCACATAGATTCCCTTGGCCGGCTTTTTGCCGTCAATAGGGTGAATCTTTTTGCTGTTTTGTGGCATAGCCTGATTATACAAGCAAGGCGCTGAGCTGCGCCATGGATATAGCCAGTGATTGTTTCAAATTGAGCCTAAAATGGAGCTGCCGGCGGAAACATTATCGCCCAGGGCTACTTGCGCATGGAACTCGGTGGGCAAAAACAAATCCACCCGTGATCCAAAGCGGATAAAACCATAACGTTGACCACGGTCTAACTGGTCACCCTGTTCCACATAGCAGAGAATTCGCCTGGCAACCAGCCCAGCTACCTGGACTGACACTATATCTTTGCCATCGCCAGTCTGTAGCCAAACAGCATTACGTTCATTCTGCTCGGATGCTTTATCCAGCGCAGCATTTACGAACAATCCCGGGTTGTACCAGATCTGCTTTACCTCGGCGGCGACCGGTGACCGATTCGAATGCACCGAAAACACGTTCATGAACACACTTATCTTATACGCCGGGCGATCCAGATACGGGTCTTCCACCAACCCGGTGAAAATTACTTTCCCGTCAGCTGGAGCAACGACCAGTCCTTCCTGCTGCGGAATCGGTCGGTACGGATCACGGAAAAACTGCAATACAAACAGCGCAATTATCCAGAACCAGACCGCAGCCCAAAAAGGAAAAGCCCAAGTGGTAACCAACGCTGCGATCAATGTCAGGCAAATGTAAAACCAGCCTTCCCGGGCCAGTCGCGGATGGGAATCAATTATTTTCATTATCGGCTGGGATTAGCTGGTCAGAATAAACACTGATTTTGGGGGAACCACTTTGCGCATCGCCTGTGATGAACTAATTGACGTCTTGATCCACAATTTTATTGGCCTGAATCCACGGCATCATACCGCGTAGCTTGGCGCCCACTTCTTCAATAGGATGAGCAGCATTATTACGCCGGCAAGCGGTCATCATAGGATAGCCGGAAGCTCCCTCAGCGACGAATTTCTTTGCATATTCACCGCGTTGAATATCAGCGAGGGCTGCTTTCATAGCAGCACGCGACTCTTCATTGATTATACTTGGGCCGGTTACGTACTCACCGAACTCCGCATTATTGGATATCGAATAGTTCATATTGGCAATACCACCTTCGTACATCAGGTCGACGATCAATTTAAGTTCATGCAAACACTCAAAATACGCCATTTCCGGTGGATAGCCTGCTTCAGTCAGGGTTTCAAAACCCATCTTAACAAGCTCAACCGTTCCGCCACAAAGCACGGTCTGCTCACCAAATAAATCTGTCTCGGTTTCGTCTTTGAAAGTGGTTTCAATAATGCCTGTTCGACCACCCCCTATGGCTGACGCATAGGAAAGTGCCAGCTCCTTGGCGCGGCTAGACGAGTCCTGGTATACCGCTATCAGGTCGGGAATTCCCGCACCATTAACAAACTCATTGCGTACAGTATGACCCGGCGCCTTGGGCGCTATCATAATTACATCAAGATCAGCACGTGGCTCTACCAGGTTGTAGTGAATTGAAAAACCATGGGCAAAGGCGAGGGTTGCTCCCTGCTTCAAGTTAGGTTCAATATCGTCACGGTAGAGAGCTGACTGGAATTCGTCAGGAGTCAACACCATAATTACATCAGCCATGGCTACCGCTTCCGGGACTGTGGCAACTTCTATGTCATAAGCCTCCGCCTTGGCAATGGAAGATGAGCCCGGGCGCAAGCCAACCACCACCTCAACCCCTGAATCTTTCAGGTTACAGGCGTGTGCATGACCCTGAGAGCCGTAACCAAGAATGGCTACTTTTTTGCCCTGAATGATGGAAAGGTCACAATCTTTGTCGTAATAAATTTGCATGTTAAATCCTGCTTTTGAGGTTATTTGTTGTCTACTTTCAAAACACGCTCTGTGGAGGTCATGCCAGTGACTCCAGAGCGGGCTACTTCAATTATCTGGAAACTGGCAAGTACTTTGAGCAGTTCATCGACTTTCTCGTTGCTACCACTCAATTCAACAATATACTGTGACTCGCTGATGTCGATCAGTTGTGCATGAAACGCGTCGGCAACGCGGTCGAGATCCGCTTTCTTCTGCGCATCGGCAATCAGTTTAACCAGTACAACTTCTCTTTCCAGATGACGGTTGACGGTGATGTCCTGAAGCGCGACCACATCGACCAATTTGCCAAGTTGTTTTTCAATCTGGTCGATACGTCGATCATCACCGGTAGTAGAGATGGTCAGCCGCGACAGGGTCGGATCGTTGGTAGGTGCGACGGTCAGTGTATCAATATTGTAACCGCGAGCTGAAAACAATCCGGCTACCCGTGAAAGTGCACCAGATTCATTTTCCAGAAGTACTGAAATTATATGTCTCATAATAATATGTGCCGCGGCGCAATAATGTTATTCAGGTTTAGGACCGTTTGGCCGCAGTCGCATTTCGCTATGCGATTTACCGGCTTCTATCATGGGATAGACGTTTTCAGTTTGATCGGTAATGAAATCCATAAATACTAGCCGGTCTTGCATCGCAAAAGCTTCCTTTAACGCAGCTTCGACATCAGCCGGTTTGTCGATCAACATGCCCACATGGCCGTAGGACTCGGCCAGCTTCACAAAATCCGGCAACGAATCCATATAGGAATGGGAGTAACGTTTTTCGTAACTGAATTCCTGCCATTGCCGGACCATGCCCAAATAGCGGTTGTTCAAATTGATGACCTTGATTGGCAAATCGTATTGTTTACAGGTGGCCAGTTCCTGAATACACATCTGGATGCTGCCTTCTCCAGTGACGCAGGCGACATCGGCATCGCGGTGGGCAAATTTCACGCCCATGGCAGCCGGTAAGCCGAAACCCATGGTTCCCAGGCCGCCGGAATTGATCCACCGGTGAGTGTCTGAAAAACCGTAAAATTGCGCTGCATACATCTGGTGCTGCCCCACATCCGATGTCACATAAGCCTGACCGGCGGTAGCTTCGAATAGCTTCTGTACCACGAATTGCGGCTTGATAACCGAGTCACTGGGCTCATACCAGAGGCTGTCCAGTCCACGCCAATCTTGAATTTGTGCCCACCAATCCCTGCTGAGCTCATGATTGACGTCCTCGGCGCGACGCGCCAGCTCCTGATTCATCATCGTGAGCACGTTTTTGGCGTCACCGACAATTGCAATATCAGACATTATATTCTTATCAATTACCGATGGATCAATATCCACATGCAGCACTTTCGCGTCCGGCGCGAAGCCGTTCAGTGTCCCGGTAATGCGGTCATCAAAACGAGCACCGATGGCAATGATCAGGTCTGCCTTGTTCATTGCCATATTGGCCTCATAAGTGCCATGCATGCCTAACATGCCGAGGAACAGAGGGTCGTCATGAGGATAAGCACCTAGCCCCATCAATGTGTTAGTACAGGGAAATCCCAGCGTGCGCACAAATTGGCGCAATTCTTCTTGAGCATTTGCCAAAACCACCCCACCACCGGTGTAGACGATCGGCTGGCTTG
This sequence comes from Arenicella sp., assembly GCA_018677115.1. Taxonomy (GTDB): domain Bacteria; phylum Pseudomonadota; class Gammaproteobacteria; order Arenicellales; family Arenicellaceae; genus Arenicella. The sequence continues at coordinate 8,207 of JAHHOC010000083.1, forward strand.
AATTCAGAATGGCTTCGACAGCCGCAACGATTTCACTTGGCTGTGCCGACTTCACCGGCGGATAGGAGCGCATTTCGATGGATTCGGGATAGACAAAGGTGGTCACCTCAGCGGTGATATCTTTGGGAATATCTACCAGTACCGGACCCGGCCTGCCAGTGCTTGCCACATGAAAAGCCTTCTTGATGGTTGGCGCGATCTCCTCGACGCTCTGAATCAGGAAGTTATGTTTTACACAGGGCCGACTGATGCCGACTGCATCTATTTCCTGAAAAGCATCGTAGCCAATTAGCGGTTTCATAACTTGCCCCGATAAAACTACCATCGGGATCGAATCCATATAAGCAGTGGCAATACCAGTAATTGCATTAGTCACACCTGGACCAGAGGTAACCAATACCACTCCTGGCTTGCCGGTAGCGCGGGCAAAACCATCTGCGGCATGAGTAGCTCCCTGCTCATGCCTGACCAGAATATGCTCAACATCATCCTGACGATGGAACGCATCGTAGATATGCAATGCAGCACCACCCGGGTAACCGAACACCAGTTCTACACCCTCATGCTTGAGGCTTTCTACAACAATGTCCGCACCAGTTAATTGCACCAGAGTTCTCCAAATTCACTTAATAAAACTTTAGATAAAAAACCATCAATCCCACCTCCTGCATATGCACAGCAAAAAGCGCGCAAACTCCCTACAGAGCTGACGCTATCAAGGGTGTAGAATGTGGTTTTTTAAGCTAAAACAAAAAAGGCCCGAAACGGGCACTGTTCTACGTCGAAATTATAAACGCAACATACTAAAAGACAACGCTCCAGTGGCCTTTTTTGGCCATTAAATCGCGATCCGTATAATTGGCTGTAATAGCGTCATACTTGCCTAAACTGCCAGTAGCAGCTATAAAGCACCTGTCAATTTTCCGACTCTCAGCAAGCTATGCACAGCTATTTTATTTCCGATCTCCATCTCAGCGAGCAACGGCCGCAGGTCAGCCAGGCATTCATTAAATTTTTAGCAAGCGATGCAGCTGCGGCAGAACAACTATTTATATTAGGCGATCTGTTCGAATACTGGATCGGGGACGACGCTGCCAGTTTGGTCGGTGCCGAGCCAATATTGCAACAGATGAGTCGTCTGGCAGAGCAGGTTCCGTGTCATTTTATTGCCGGCAACCGCGACTTTCTGGTTGGTGAGGAGTTCTGCAAAATGAGCGGATTCAGCATCATGCCAGATGAGTCAGTCATTGACCTGTACGGGACACCAACCCTGATTTTACATGGTGACAGTCTGTGTATCGAAGACCACGAACATCAACTGTTCAGGCAGATGATTGTCACCAATGAGCAGTGGCGAGACGGATTTCTGGCTCTCTCGATACCCGAACGTATCGAGGCTGCCAAGCAAGCGCGCATGGAAAGCCAGCAACATAAATCATCGATAAGCATGGAAATAATGGATGTTACTGAATCAGCTGTATTGGATGCATTTGTCAGCAATGACGTGCGGCAGATGATCCATGGACATACGCATCGGCAGGCAACGCATCAATACAAGCTGGAGGGTAATGGCCAGGCAACCCGGCATGTGCTCGGAGACTGGTCGCAGACCGCCAGTATCTTGATAGCTGATGCTGACGGGATAAAGATAACTAATCCGCCGATTTAAGCTTTTGGTCCGGAATTACGCGGTAAAAAGTTTCCCCATCCTTGATAAACCCCAACTGGCTGCGGGCTCTTTCTTCCAGGGCCTCCTCGCCCTTTTTCAATTGCTGCACCTCAGCATGCAGCTGTTCATTCCGCTGTACGAGTTGATTGTTGCTGCTCTCCGTAGTTTCGATGTTTTTACGCAGCGACCACAACTGAAAAACACCGTGTGAGCCAAACCACAATTGCAGTTGTAACAGGATCAGTAGCAGGAATAGACAGCTGGCAAGTATCTTCACGATCGACAAATTGGCATTAACAATCCCCACTGCAAAACACAAGGGGTAACTTAGGGCAGCAAATATGCAGGATTTTAACAACGACCTCAACCGCAATCATTTATAGCTACTCAATACCCTCCGAATAAATCAATAATTTACCGCAAGTATCGTATACAACCCATTGAAGTCAAACGTCTTTTATTATAGAGTCGAATATTAGAGCACAGGTATTTACGGGTGTCCGTTTGGGGCGGAGCAATAACAAAACGAGATCAGACAGAGCAGGAGAGATCATGAGCAATTTAATTGACACTAAAAACAGTTTTTTAGCACGGCTGGTATTGGCTTGCCTGATAGCCTCGGCCGGCGGTGCCCACACCGCGCTTGCCCAGCAAGACAACACTGGAGCATTTTTTGGACAGCATGCTAAAGGAAAGTGGATCATTGGCGGCAAAGCAGCAAAAATCGACGCCAACTCAGAATTTGTGGACGATGCCGATGCGTCTGGCGTGATGCTCGGCTATGAGTTTGCGAGGCCTATTGGTGACCTCGGCGGCAGCGCGGCGCTGGAACTAGAATACGTTAATGGCGACGAGACGATTATTAACGGACTGGGTAATTATGAGGCCGATGTAGTTAATGTTTTTATGGCCTATCGCTCTGCCGGCGCCCTGTATTTTAAGGCTAAGGCCGGCATGTCGTTTTCAGATTTAACTATTAATACACCGACATCCAACGATACTTTCGATGAAACTTCGTTCGCAGCAGGCATTGGATTGGGATATCGACTGGGGGAATATGGTGCCATAGAAGTCGAATACACTGATGACACCGGTGATAATGATCTTGGCATTCTTGGCTTGAATGCCTTTCTTCAGTTTTAGGGTTAGTCTGGGGCTAGCTGCTTGTGCGTTAAGGCGTAAATGGGCAATAAAAAAGACTCGGCAGAGTCTTTTTTATTGCCTTCAATTGATGTTAAAGGTGAAGATCGTCGATAACATCGCGAATATCCTCAAGTCCCACCGCTATTCTCAATAGACCGGTATCAATCCCCGCGGCTTCTTTATCTTGAACCGACCAGCGCGCGTGTGTGGTGCTATAGGGATGGGTAATTGTGGTCCTGGTGTCACCCAGGTTGGCAGTGATGGAGAGTAATTCGGTATCGTCTATGACCCGCCATGCTGCTTGCTGGCCGCCATTAAGTTTGAACGAAACTACTGCGCCGGCCTTGCTTTGCTGTTGTTGTGCCAGGCCGAACTGGGGATGACAATTCAAGCCCGGATAATAAACCTGTTGCACTGCACCCTGTTCAGTCAACCAGTCGGCCAGCTGTTGCGCATTGTCACTGGCTTGATTCACCCTCAGCGACATGGTCTCAAGGCCCTTGAGAAATACCCAGGCGTTAAACGGGCTCATTGAGGGTCCGGCGGTGCGGATAAAGCTGAACACCTTTTCATCGACAAACTCTTCATCACCAACCACCGCGCCCCCCACACAGCGGCCCTGGCCATCTATAAATTTAGTGGCCGAGT
>JAHHOC010000338.1 GCA_018677115.1 Arenicella sp.
ACTCACAGTGCGCAGCGGCCGCGGCTATGAGATATCTGAAGCCCGTAAGGGCGAGACAGAAGATAAGGAGATTGGCCTGATGCAACTGGATGCGACTTACAGCCCGGTGCTCAAAGTTTCCTATGCCGTTGATGATGCGCGTGTCGAGCAACGCACCGACCTGGATAAGCTGACATTAAATATTGAAACCAATGGCACCATAGATCCGGAAGATGCAATTCGCAAAGCCGCGACGGCATTGAGCCAGCAAATACAGGTGTTCGTGAACCTGGAAGAAATTGCCGCGGTCACCCAGGAAGAAAAAGAGCCGGAAGTAGATCCCGTATTATTGCGTCCGGTGGATGAGTTGGAGTTGACTGTGCGGTCGGCTAACTGCCTCAAAGCAGAAAGCATCTACTACATTGGTGACCTGGTTCTTCGCTCTGAGGTTGAATTGATGAAGACACCGAACCTCGGTAAGAAATCGCTGACTGAAATCAAGGACGTACTGGCGCAACGTGGATTGTCCTTGGGCATGCAGCTGCAAAACTGGCCACCTGCGGCTTTACGCGTTGATAGCGACAGCTAATTAAACACAAAATTTAGAATATAGGTTTCTGTCATGAGACATCGAAAATCAGGACGTCAGTTCAACCGTAATTCGAGTCACCGTCAGGCGATGTTTCGCAATATGATGGTGTCCCTGTTTACCCATGAGCAAATTAAAACCACGGTGGCCAAAGCTAAGGAATTGAGAACCTTTGCCGAACCACTTATTACCCTGGCCAAGAAGCCCAGTGTCGCCAATAAGCGCGCAGCTTTCGCCAAATTGCGTGATCGTGATGTGGTTGCCAAATTGTTTGACGAAATTGCCGAGCGGATGAAAGACCGACCGGGTGGTTACACGCGGATTCTTAAATGTGGTAACCGCGCTGGTGATAATGCACCGATGGCGTACATTCAGCTGGTCGATTTCGATCTCGAAGCTCATGCAGCACTTTTTGAAGATGACGATGAATTCGAAGAAGAGGACGCGGCCTGATTAGCTGGCATGAGTTCTCCTGTTTAAAGCCCGCGGTTGCGGGCTTTTTTTTGCCGGTCAAGGTTTGATACCAGCTTTAGCCTGTGCGCGCCAGATTCGGATTTGGGTTTTAATATGTGCAGTGAACTGATGCCGGTAATGGTGTAAGCTTTTTGCGGTTTTACGGGCCTTAGTCAGCATAACAATACAACCCGCAGAGGTTTCACGATGGATGCACTAACTCAATTCGCCTTAACATTTATCACCTACACGGTGCTCCTGTTTGTCTTCCTTATCGGACTCGGCGTGCTGGCATTGATAGGTATGTATGTCATCGACAAAACACAAAAGCATTCCACGATTCTGCGCAACTACCCGGTTATCGGCCGCTTCCGTTTTTTCTTCGAACACCTGGGAGAGTTCTTTCGCCAGTATTTTTTCGCTCTGGACCGCGAGGAAATGCCCTTTAATCGCGCGCAACGCAGTTGGGTCTACCGGGCGGCAAAAAACATAGACAGCACGGTGCCATTTGGTTCAACACGCGATTTGCGGCCCGAGGGCACGGTCATTTTTGTCAATGCGCCGTTCCCACCGCTGACTGAGGAATCGCTGCCGCCCAAAGTCATTAATATCGGTGAGGGTTATTGCCGGCAGCCTTATGCCACCGGGGCAATTATTAATGTCTCCGGAATGAGCTTTGGTGCAATCTCCAAGCCGGCAGTACTGGCGCTGTCCGCCGGGGTAAAAATGGCCGGATGCTGGATGAATACAGGTGAGGGTGGTTTGTCGCCCTACCACGAACAGGGCGGCGGCGATATTGTATTTCAGATCGGTACTGGCAAGTTTGGCGTGCGTGATGAAAACGGTCACCTTTGCGAAGCAAAGCTGGCCGCGATAGCCGCCAAAGAGCAAGTTAAGATGTTTGAAATCAAACTCAGTCAGGGCGCCAAGCCCGGTAAAGGCGGCATGTTGCCCGGTGCAAAGGTAACTGAGGAGATTGCCAGGATCAGGGGATTGCAGGTCGGTCAGGATGCAATAAGCCCCAATCGCCACCACGAATTAAATAACAACCAGGATTTGCTCGACATGATAGTGCGCGTTCGCCGAGTAACTAATAAGCCTGTTGGTTTCAAGGCTGTAGTATCAAGCCCCGAATGGTTGGATGATTTGTTTCAGCTGATCAATGATAAAGGCTGGGACACCGCACCCGATTTTATATCAGTAGATAGCGGTGATGGTGGCACTGGCGCAGCGCCCATGTCACTGATGGATGATATGGGACTGCCGATCAAGCAAAGTCTGCCGATGTTGGTGGATAAGTTAAATCAGCACGGTTTGCGAGATCGTATCAAGGTAAACGCTTCGGGCAAGCTGATCAACCCAGCTGAAGTTGCCTGGGCGCTGGCTATCGGAACTGATTTCATTTCTTCTGCACGTGGGCCTATGTTTGCACTGGGTTGTATTCAGGCTCTGCAATGCAATAAAAATACCTGTCCCACCGGTATCACCACACACGACAAAGATCTGCAGCATGGATTAGTTGTAGAGGACAAAAAAGAACGGGTTGCCAATTACCTGAAAAACCTCGAAAAAGAGATACGCATTATCGCAAATTCCTGTGGTGTCAAACGTCCGCGTGACCTTACCCGCAGTCATGCGCGTGTAGTGGTCGAGTATGGCAAGTCCAGGACTTTAGAAGAATTGTATCCAACGCAGTCGCCGCAACCAATATAAGCGCTCCGGTCTTGAAGTGCAGGACTTCGATCTGGGGGGTTAGTAGGCTCGCTCGATAGAAAATTGCGCCAGGTCCATTAGCGCCGCCTTATACCTTGATTCAGGTAAAACGTTCAGGCAATGCTGCGCCCTGGCAGCCTGTTCCCTTGCAACACGCGCGGTGTACGCAAGCGAACCGCTACGCTCGATAATCTCGATTATATTTTCCAGGTTGCCACGGTCGGCATTTGAAATTGCGTCAATGAGCAATGCACGGTCGGCACCTTCCGAGCGTTCTATCGCATTGATGATTGGAAGAGTAGGTTTGCCTTCGGCCAGGTCGTCTCCGGCATTTTTACCCATTGCATCGGCATCCGCCGTATAGTCCAGAATATCATCGACAAGTTGAAAAGCTGTTCCGAGGTGCAAGCCATAGGCCGCCAGGGCGGTTTCCACTGGTCTCGCTTGTTTGCTGATCACGGCACCGAGCTGGGTTGAAGCTTCGAACAGAATCGCCGTTTTGGATTGGATTGTCTCCATGTACTGCTGCTCAGTGGTTTCAGCTGAGCCGCAGTTAATCAACTGCATAACCTCACCTTCGGCAATCTGGTTGGTGGTGCGCGACAAGATCTCCATTACACGCATGCTTCCAACTTCCACCATCATCTGGAACGAGCGCGAGTACAGGTAATCGCCAACCAGCACGCTGGCGGCATTACCAAACAATTCATTGGCAGTTTCACGTCCGCGGCGTAATTCCGATTCATCCACCACATCATCGTGAAGCAGGGTCGCAGTATGGATAAATTCAACGATTGCTGCCAGCAGCGTGGTGTGATCAGTGGCCGCGGTTTGCTCTGGATTCGCTGCTTTGGCGCTAAGCAGTAAGGCGACCGGACGCAGCCGTTTGCCGCCGGCTTGCACGATGTAAGCGCCGAGTTGATTGATCAACGCTACTTCACTATCCAGGTTGCGAAAAATGGTATCGTTGACGATCTTCAAATCGTCTTCAACCAGGGAAATTATCGATGTGACATCGACGGCCTGTGAAGACGAGTCGCTTAGCGGCGTGGTATGAATGCTCATCTGCACGATTATACATGATGGTTGCTTTCGAACTGCGCGAAACCTTCACCCCTGGTATTGTCAAAAGCATCAAAAAGTTACCTGGTTTTGGTTGACCAATAGTGCCCTAATCGATAGAATTCGCCGCCTGTTCGCTGGGTCCGATGCTAGGAAGAAAGATGGATGGTAAGCGCCATCCAGCCCCTTCAGAACGCCCTGATAGCCGCCTTTGTGACGGTTGGAGAAAAATTATGTATGCGGTAGTTAAAACTGGCGGTAAGCAATACCGTGTCGCGGTTGGCGATAAATTGAAAGTCGAGAGCCTGAATGCAGAGGAGGGTGACAAAGTCACTCTTGATCAGGTTCTGATGATAGGCGATGGCGATAAAGTAGAAGTTGGAACCCCCACCCTGAATTCCACTGTAGAAGCAACTGTCATCAGCAATGGTCGAGGACCAAAGCTGAGAATTGTGAAATTCCGCCGGCGCCAAAATTCACGCACCCGCACCGGCCACAGACAAAATTTCACCGAACTGGAAATAATCAAAATCGGTGGCAAGGCTGCAGGCAAACCCGCCAGCAAAACTGCGTCCAAACCTGAAAAAGCGCCTCAAGTAAAAGGTGAAGCTGCTGCCAAGGCAGAGGCTGACAGCAAAGCTAAAGCGGATTCGACATCCGATGATTTAACCCGCATATCCGGTGTCGGGCCGGTGATTGTCGGCAAATTAGAAGCAATGGGAATCACCACATTCCAGCAAATTGCAGACTTTACTGAAGAGGACATTGTTGGTGTCGATGAAGAGCTCAACTTTAAAGGCCGCATAGAGCGGGATGAGTGGGTTAAGCAAGCCAAAAAATTCCTGAAAAAGGAGGATTAAACCATGGCACATAAAAAAGCAGGCGGAAGTTCAAGGAACGGTCGCGATTCAAATTCCAAGCGGCTCGGCGTCAAGCGCTATGCCGGTCAACAAGTCAATGCCGGCAGTATCCTGGTACGCCAACGAGGCAGCACCTTTCATCCCGGTGAAAACGTCGGTATGGGCAGAGACTACACTCTGTTTGCTCTGCAAACCGGTGTGGTGAAGTTTGAAACCAAGGGAGCTGGCAAACGAAAGCACGTCACTATTGTTGCTGCATAGCTTCAGTACAGATAGTAAAAAGCCCCGTTGATCGGGGCTTTTTTTTGCCTATAATAATTGATTGACATAGATGTTATTTTTTAGGCATTTCAAGCATGAACCAGCCAGCCACAATTCTGATTGCCGACAGACTGGAGCTTGTTTACTCAGGCTTGAAGGAGTTGTTCGCTGGTGACCCGGATTATGAGGTTGTCGCTTATGCCAGCACCGGTCATCAGGTGCTGCAATACCTGAGTTCCAATAGTGTTGATATTGTTCTGCTCGACGTCAGCCTGCCGGGTAAGGATGGTATCGATACAGTGCGTGAGGCACATGTCAAATACCCGGATCAAATTCTCATCGGGCACTCAATCCTGACCGAAATTGAATACGTCAACAGCATTCTCATTGAGGGTGGATCCGGATATATCATCAAGGGCGCTGATTTAGCCGAGTTCAAGTTGGCATTTGAGACTATTTCCAATGGTGGCGAGTACGTTAGCGAACCCGCCCGCCTGGAGCGGGAGAAAGGGTATACCTATACCGATAAGACTTTTGATGGCGAATATATCGGTTTGAAGCCAAGGGAACGCGAAATTATCAAATGTGTTGCCAAAGAAATGACTAACAAGGAAATAGCCGATGAGCTATGCCTCAGCGTAGAAACAATCCGCTCCTATCGAAAGAGCCTGATGACCAAACTTAATGTGAAAACCGCGGCCGGCCTGGTCAAGTATGCCATTGACCGTTGCTGGATCTAGCGGATCAGTGGTTCAATCACTGATACTTCGATATCCACGACAGGTTCTTGTGCAGGGACACCACGGTGCCGATGATGATCAGCGTTGGTGCGTGAACATCCTCAGCTGCAATACTCGCGGCCATTGATTGCAACACGCCGGTGAACACGCGTTGATGCTCAGTAGTTCCCTGTTCAATTAAAGCGATGGGGGTGTCGGCAGGCAGACCGTGTTTGATTAAATTTTCACAGATCGTTTCGAGTCCGATGAGACCCATATAAACTACAATAGTCTGATTCGATGTAGCGAGCCGCTGCCAATCCAGGTCCACCGTTCCATTTTTCAGGTGGCCAGTCACAAAGTAACATGACTGGGCATGATCCCGGTGAGTCAGCGGAATGCCTGCGTAACTTGCACAACCACTGGCCGCGGTAATGCCCGGGACTATTTGAAACGGTATGCCGGCCTCAGCCAGCAATTCGATCTCCTCGCCACCACGGCCAAAAATAAAAGGGTCGCCACCTTTCAGGCGGGCTACACAGTTGCCCTTACTCGCCAGGTCGACCAGTAATTGGTTAATCCTGGTCTGCGGCACAGCATGCTCGGAACGTCGCTTGCCAACATATATGCGCTCGGCATCGCGGCGACACAAATTCAATACTTCTTCACTGACCAGGCGATCGTAGAGGATTACATCTGCTTGCTGCATTAGTCGCAGTGCGCGGAATGTCAGCAGGTCGGGGTCACCCGGTCCTGCCCCAATCAGCCATACTTCACCGCGTGCCTCGCTGTTTGCATAGCGTTCAAGCTGCAGCAGCAGTTCTTCACGGCCTTGTTGTTCATTGCCCGACAGGAAACGTTCAGCGATCGGGCCCTGGGCCAATGTTTCCCAAAAGCGCCGACGTTGTGTTTCCTCCGGGATACGCTGTTTTACCAAATTGCGTACATTCGCCATGCCTTTGGCAAGTCGTCCGTACGTCGCTGGAACGAGAGTCTCTATTTTGTTACGCAACGCGCGCGCCAGAACAGGAGCCGCACCACCGGTCGAGATAGCGATCAGCACTGGCGAGCGGTCGATGATTGCCGGCGTGATAAAGCTACATAATTCGGGCTGGTCGACCACATTAACCGGGATATTGGCTGCCTGCGCCAGCTTAGAGACGCGCGCGTTCACCGTCTGGTCGTCGGTGGCCGCTGTTACCAAGCGGTAACCGCCTATATCGGTATCGACAAAGTCACGCGCCAGATGCTCTATTTTGTCACCGAATTCCGTCTGCAAGTCTGGGCAAAGTTCAGGCGCTATGACAGTGATCCGTGCGCCGGCAGCTGACATTAAGCGAATTTTCCGTAACGCTACTTCACCACCGCCGACTACCACGCAGGGCTGGTCAATTAAGTCCATAAATACCGGATAGTTCTGCATCAGTGCATTGTAGCTCAGTTTCCTCTGCAGATTATGGCATCATGCTGCTGTGAAATTGTCACCTGACAATCCTCAAGCTGACCTTATTCGCAGCGCGATAAAACGTGTAGCGGTAGGCCCTGATCGTGGCCGCGATATCTCCCGTGCTGAAGCCCGGCAGATCGGGGCGAATATACTGCGCGGAGAAACAGACCCGCTCCAGGCAGCGGTGTTTTTGATCGCGCTGCGCATGAAGCGTGAATCTTTGGAGGAGTATATTGGCCTGTTCGACGCCCTGCAGGAAGCAATTACCCCTGTTGCAGCGAATGTCGAGCGGCTCTATTGCCTGGCCGATCCTTTTGATGGATTTTTGCGCACCAATACCGTTACTCCGTTTATTGCGCCGCTGCTCGCTGCCTGCGGTATGCCTGCGCTTATGCACGGCGTTGAGTCAGTAGGGCCGAAATATGGCGTAACTGCGCAACAGGTCTACCGTATGGCTGGTATCGATACTTGCATCTCACAACAGGCGGCTGTGTCAGCTATTGACCGCGCAGGATGGTGCTACATCGACCAGAGTCAATATGCTCCTGAGCTCTATGCACTGCGAGAACTGCGTGACCGGGTTGTAAAGCGAACCGCGATTACCACGCTGGAGCGGCTGCTGATGCCGCTGCAGGGTCAGGCGGAAACTCATATGGTGTTGGGCTATGTGCATCGTGCCTATCCGGAAATTTATGCGACACTGGCTCAGCATGCCGGATATAACAGCATTTTACTGTTTAAGGGTGTTGAGGGTGGCTTGGCACCGGCAATGAATAAACCACAGCGCCGCTATTTTGTGCAGTCCGCAAGCCTTTTGCCGATCCGCCGATGTAAACAGGTGATTGAACAATTGCCTATGTTCTGTCACAGCGACGCGGCGCCGAAAATGGACGGTCGAAGTGAATTGGCTGTTCGGCAGTGTCTGCAACAGGGCGTAACAACTCTATCCGGTGAACACGGAATGGCGCGAAACAGTTTGTGTGTGGCAGCAGCGCACATACTGCACGCACATGGACATGCCAATAGTTTTCCGGCAGCGGTTGTAAAAGTGCAAAACAGCTTGGATAATGGATTAGCCAAAGCGCATTTCGACATATTGAAAGATCGCTATTAATTCACTGACCTGTCTGACACTCTAGCTATGACAGTAAAACCTGTACGTTCTGCAAAAGTTAATTTGGAAACGCCCCAGGCTAAGGAGGCGCTTGAATTTTTGACCAGCATTGTTGGCTCTGCGTGTCAATTTAAGGCATCGGATATTCATATCAGGGCTGGCCACAACATTATGATGCGCCTTGACGGGCGCATCCGGCAGGTCAAAGGGTCGCCTGAAATGAGCGATGAAATGATAGAAAGGCTGATATTTCCGCTTATGTCAAAGTATCACCTGGGCTTGTTCAGCCAGGATAATCAGGTCGATTTGTCACTGAGTGATAATGAGGGTAACCGGGTGCGGGTAAACATGTTCAAACAACTCGGCCATCTTGCAGTTGTGATGCGGGTCATTGAGCGGCATATCCCTTCCC
>JAHHOC010000087.1 GCA_018677115.1 Arenicella sp.
CACATATCCAGGTTGCGTGGCAAGATAGACAAAGAGTTCGATGTATCGCTACTACATACCGTGCGTGGTGCCGGTTATATGTTGAGTGAGCCAGATTAATCCACTTAAGAGTTCGGCGTTCAGGATAACGCTGGTATACATTTTATTATTTGGGCTGTCTGTATCCATAATTCTTGGTTTTATTTACTGGTCCACAATTGTCTATAAAACCAACCTGACAGATGAAGATATTAATGCCGAGATTAAAGCTTTGTCGGCAATTTATGCGCGTAAGGGATATCCCGGCTTAGTTTCCGTACTGTCTGAGAGGATCGAGCAGCAACGGCCGGGTGATTCAACCCTGTACCTGTTAACTGATCATCAGTTCCGCCCGCTGGTCGGTAATATCAACCGCTGGCCGCCAATCGCCTATAACCGCGGTGGATGGTTGGATTTCAAATTGGATGACCTGCAGGATGAATCCGGCAAGGAATTCAGTGCCCGCGCCCGCACCTTTGAGGTGGAAAACCGTTTTAACCTGCTGGTCGGCCAGGGTATGAAAGACTTGCAGACAATGAAGGCCCTGGTTGGCAGCGCATTGGTATGGGGCTTGATGTTGACAATAGCGCTAGGTCTGATTGGCGGCATGATGATGCGCCAGATGCTGCGCTCAAGATTGGGTGCCATTAATCAGACCAGCCGCAAAATCATGCAAGGTGATTTACGCAAGAGGATTGATACCCGCGGCACCGGTGATGAGTTTGATCAGTTGGCCACTAACCTGAACAGCATGCTCGACCAGATAGAGCGGGGCATGGATGGCGTGCGCCGGGTGTCTGACAATATCGCCCACGACTTGAAAACGCCGCTAGCGCGGCTTCGAAACCGCGTGGAGGAACTAAAGATGAGGGTCGCAGGCAAGCCGGAAGAAGAAACTGCGGCTGAGCAAATCATTCAGGAAGCGGATGGTTTGTTGCTGACCTTTAACGCCTTGCTGCGGATAGCGCGCATCGAACACAGCGAACAGAGAAAGGACTTCACCCAGCTGGATATCAATTCAATTCTGGCTGATCTTCATGACCTGTATGAACCTCTGATAGAGGAAAAAGGGCAGTCCCTGAAAGTCGAGACAGCAGCGCCGATGGAGCTTGAGGCCGACCGCGATATGTTGTTCCAGGCCTTTGCCAATTTGATCGATAATGCGATCAAATACACCCCACATGGAGGTGAAATCGCGATCCGCTCATATCAAAAATCAGGACACTGGTTCGTTGAATTTAGCGATAATGGACCAGGTATACCAGAGGCTGAGCATGAGAATGTATTGCAGCGGTTCTACCGGCTCGACCAGAGTCGAACTACGCCCGGCAGTGGGCTGGGATTAGCCCTGGTGATTGCAGTGCTCAAATTGCACAATATGCAGTTGTCTTTCCAGGACAATAAACCAGGCCTGAAAGTGTTGATCACAATAGACCGCCCGGGGCGACCAGACAAAAACCAAGTCACAGCTTCGTGACAAACTATGTAGACTGTGAAACTGGCCTGTGAGCATAAACAACTCAGCGGCAAGTACGATGTGCCGGCGGCAAACTTGCAGTAATAAATAGCGCCATGCAATCAAAACCCCGCGTTTTTGTTTGATACGCTGAGTTCACGCGTTGATCACAGGTGAGACTCTAACATTCAGGCACTAAGCGCGCATTAGTGCCTGATTAAAGACGTTTAAAAAGCCATGAAGAATTTCACCCGAGTGCTGATAATTGAAGATCATACTGACATCGCCGAGATGCTTTATGACTATTTTGAGAGGCGTGACTATGAATTGGATTACGCCAGTGATGGGCGTATGGGTTTTAATCTGGCAAGCCAGAATGAATACGATATCATCCTGCTGGATTTAATGCTGCCGCAGATGGACGGTTTGGATGTTTGTCGAAAACTGCGTGAGGAATGTCGCAATTATACTCCGATCCTGATGCTCACAGCGCGCGACACCTTAGAGGATAAAATCGCCGGTCTGGAAAGCGGCGCCGACGATTATCTGGTCAAGCCGTTTGAGATATTAGAGTTGGAGGCAAGAATTCGGGCCCTGATGAGGCGCAAAGGCCAGGTTTCCAGGCAGGAAGTCTTTCAGGTGGCAGACCTGGAATTCAATACCGGCACACTGGAAGTTTCGCGTGCGGGCAAGCAAATAGTTCTGTCGCCGATCGGCCTGAAAATATTATCGATTCTGATGAAAGAGTCTCCAAAGGTGGTAAGCCGAAACCAGCTGGAGCACGAAATCTGGGGTGATATATTGCCTGATAGTGATACGCTACGCAGTCATATGTACAATTTGCGCAAGCAGATTGATAAGCCATTCGACACGCAATTATTACAAACCGTTCAATCCCGCGGCTATCGTATCGGCGAGGCGAGCTAGTCAATCCAGTCATGCAATGACAATGAGCACCCTGTAAGTGAATAGTCCTGGCGGCGCGCTGCAACGCAGCACTATCCGCAGCAGGCTGGGCCGTAAAATGACCTTGCAGGCTGCACTGATTGCCGTTGTAGCAGTGCTGGCGATCAGTTTTTCCAGTGTAGTGGCTGAACAATTCCTGGT
>JAHHOC010000088.1 GCA_018677115.1 Arenicella sp.
CTAGCGCGTGACCATGGCGTACGGCGCCCGGTTATCTAAAACACCTTCACTGGCATTTTATAAGCTTGATCGACGGCGCCTTACTGCATATTTAGCAGGTCTGCGGCGTTTACCTTTTCGATTTCAACATCCGCATGCTCTATCAGCATTTCGACAACTTGTTCTTCCAGAACAATTGACTGAACCTGGGCCAGTGCCTGCTGGTTGTTTTTGTAATAATCGATAAACTCTTTGGGATCTTCATATGAAGATGCCATTTTCTCAATGCGGGCATCGACCCGCGCCTGGTCAGGTTTCAGATCCGCTTTACGGATGATTTCCATCATCAACAGGCCCAGCGCGACTCTCTTTTCGGCCTGTGGTTTCAAAACCTCAAAATCAGGGTCAGGCATGTTTTCCAGAACTTTTGGGTCAACGCCCTGCTGGATCATCTGGTTTTTCTGTTCCTGAACCATGCGCTGAGCTTCCTCCTGCGCCATTTTCAGCGGAATTTCAGCATCATTCTGTTCTAATAATGCATCGAATGCCCGCTGCCGCAAAGTTGAGCTAAGTTGGCTTTCGAGATTGGTCTCAAGATTGCTTCGCACTTCAGCACGCAACTGTTCTACATCTCCGCTTTCGATACCGAAATTTTTAACGAATTCGGCATCAAGTTCGGGCAGAACTGCTTTTGACACAGTCTTTACCTCAATATTGAATGTTGCCTCCTTACCAGCCAGATCGGCTTGGTAATCGTCCGGAAAAGTCACCTTCACGTCTTGTTTGTCACCCGCCTTCATGCCCTCAATCCCTTTCTCGAAGTCAGCAAGCATCTGGCCTTCACCCAATACAACTGGATAGTCTTCAGCCTTGCCACCCTCGAACTCTTCGCCATCGACAGTGCCGGTAAAGTTGACCATTACGCGGTCGCCCTGTTTAGACTTACGCTTGACCTCATCCCAACTCAGTTGTTGCTTACGCATATTTTCGATCACCTGATCAACGTCAGAGTCTTCAACTGAACTCTCAGGCTTGGCGACCTTAACTCCCTTCAAATCGAGTTTTTCAAATTCGGGATAAACATCAAAATTGGCCACATAGGTGAAATCCTTACCCTTTTCTACCGGCTCAGGAATGATGTCGGGCTGCACAGCCGGCACCAGCTCCTCGCTGGCGAGCGCCTCCTGCAGAGTCGATTGAATCAAATCTCCCAGCACATCACTGGTGGCGCTGCCACGATATTGCTGATCTACGATCTTCATCGGCACCTTGCCCGGCCGGAATCCCTGCACTTTTACCCGCTTGGACAATTGCTTAAGTTTTGCCTGTACCGCCGTTTCAATTCGCTCGGCAGGCACGACCACACTCATTTTGCGACCAATCGCACTGGTTTTTTCAACGGACGCTTGCATATTCTACTCGCAGTTTAATATATGCCCGAAGGCAGTAAGGCTTGTACAGATCTAAATTCAAATCAAAACTAATTATTGGACAGAACAACTCTGAATGGTGCGAGAGGAGAGACTCGAACTCTCACGCCGCAAGACACTGGAACCTAAATCCAGCGCGTCTACCAATTCCGCCACTCTCGCACATTTTCAACTATTCAGGATAGTGTCGCTGTCCGCTGTCAGGCTGGGGTGACTGATGGGGCTCGAACCCACGACCACCGGAATCACAATCCGGGGCTCTACCAACTGAGCTACAGTCACCATATAAAGCCTGCCATTGAACCCATTACGCCGGATTCAACACAACATATTACCGAAGGCTGCATTCGGATACCCGCGTTAAGCAAATGGCGCGCCCGACAGGACTCGAACCTGTAACCTACGGCTTAGAAGGCCGTTGCTCTATCCAGTTGAGCTACGGGCGCTCTCCGATAACTCAACCACCATCATCACCACATGATTGTTAAAGTTGCCAGCCTATCAATTTAGTGAGCTATGCGACAGTTAACAAGGTCAACAAACTGCCGCACCAGCAAGTAAATTAATGGTCGGGGTGGAGGGATTCGAACCCCCGACCCTCTGGTCCCAAACCAGATGCGCTACCAGGCTGCGCTACACCCCGACGGATGGTGTTAATAGCAGAGCATTCTGTTTGAAAACGGTGAGAATTAACACTCACAACACCCTGTAATATGCTGATGCGCGACTATACTGAGACTATCCTGTAGCGTCAACGAAATTCATTGTAAATATGGCTGAAAATAAAGGTTTCAGCAGGGCTTGAATTTCGCCGTAGAAATCCTTATAAAGCTTCGCTCACAACGATTTAACTGCAGAATCCATCATTCTGGAATATACAACCATGAGCAAAGTCGAGACTCACCCTTTTCAAACTGAAATCAGTCAACTTTTGGACCTGATGATTAATTCGCTGTACAGCCAGAAAGAAATTTTTCTGCGCGAGTTGATTTCAAATAGCTCTGACGCTATCGACAAAAGGCGGTTCGCGGCGCTGACTGATGCATCACTGTTACATGATGATGAGGAACTGGCGGTGACGATAACCACCGACACAGAGCAAAAAACGCTGACAATCAATGATAATGGAATCGGCATGACCCGAGATGAGGTGATCGAAAATATCGGCACCATCGCCAGTTCCGGCACCAAAAAATTCGTTGAGGCCATGCAGGCTACGAAGGGCGACAATGATGATGAGGGGGTTAACCTCATCGGCCAGTTCGGCGTGGGTTTCTATTCAGTATTCATGGTGGCTGACCGAGTCACTCTTACAACACGCAAAGCGGGAACCGAAGAAGCGGTAATCTGGGAATCGCAAGGCAAAGGAGAATTCAGTATCAGCGATGCTGAGAAACCAGCAGCCGGAACCGACATCACGCTTCATCTTCGCGAGGATAGTGCCGAGTTTCTGGAAGATTTCCGTCTCAAGCATATTATCAATAAATACTCAGAGCACATTTCCCTGCCGATAAAAATGCTCGGCGCAGCGCCTCTCGATGAAGACGGTGAACCGCAACAAGACGCGGAACGGGAATTTGAAACAGTCAACAGTGGGACAGCGCTGTGGGCACGGCCGAAACAGGAAATCAGTGATGAGGAATATCAAAGTTTCTACCAGGGCCTGACTTACGACCCGGAAGCCCCTTTGTCGATTTTGCATCACAAAGTTGAGGGCAATCTCGAGTACACATCGTTATTATTTATTCCAAAGAAAGCGCCCTTTGACCTGTGGAACAGGGATACCCGTAAAGGCATCAAACTGTATGTACGGCGGATATTTATTATGGATGATGCCGAGCACCTGATGCCAAACTACCTGCGCTTTGTCAAAGGTGTTATTGATTCGGCAGATCTGCCGTTGAACGTATCGCGCGAAATACTGCAGAGTGACAGGGATATTGTCAAAATCAAGGGTCGCGCGGTAAAGCGTGTATTGGACGAGCTGAAGCGTATCGCCGGCGACGAGGCGGAAAATTACCAGGACTTCTGGAATGAATTTGGCCAGGTGATCAAAGAAGGCATAGTTGAAGATATGGCGAATAAAGACAGCATCACACCATTGCTGCGTTTCGCCTCAACTGCTAACGATTCCGATTCACAGTCGGTTTCATTGGAAGATTATGTCGGCCGAATGCAACAAGACCAGGAGGCAATTTACTATATTACCGCCGACAGTTGGAAAGCGGCACAGGGTTCTCCGCACCTGGAAATGTTCAACAAAAAGAATATAGAAGTATTGCTGCTCAGTGATCCCGTCGACGAATGGCTGGTCAACAGCCTTCCCGAGTTTAACGAAAAACCGCTGAAATCAGTCAGTAAAGGCGATTTGCAATTGACCGAAGAGGAACAGAAGCAACGCGAACAGCAAAAGCAGCAAATGTCTTCAGTCACCGAAAAACTCCAGCAAGTGCTGTCTGATTCAGTTAAGGAAGTGCGCCTTACCGGACGGCTCACCGAATCACCGGCCTGCCTGGTGGCCGATGAGAATGACCCGGGGGCCAACCTGGAGCGCATTATGAAGGCTATGGGACAGGACGCACCGACGCTGAAACCGATTCTGGAGATAAATCCGCAACACCCGCTGGTCAAACAGCTGGATATTGAAAGCGAACAGTTTAGTGACTGGGCTCAGTTACTGTTCGATCAGGCGGCATTAAGTGAGGGCGCACAGATTAAGGATCCCGCCGCCTATGTGAAGATCGTAAACAGGTTACTGGTCGCTTAAAAACGGGTTACCCGGTCCAACGATATAGACTGACTTGCTCAGCCTGGCGGGAATCTCCCGCTTTGGGCGGCACACTGGTCACTCCTTGCTCGACGAAGCCGAGATTTTCCAATAGCGCAATCGAAGCTTTGTTGATTGGCAAGGTAACCGCATCCAGTTTTTCGAAATCAAACGTCTCCACACCGTATTTCAGCACCGCGCGGCAGGCCTCGGTTGCATATCCCCGCCCATGGTATTCGGGCATGAACGCAAAACCAAAATCCGGATTTTGCAGATAGTGCTTCTTCAGAAAGCCCGCTATGCCAATTGGCCTTCCGCCTGTAGTACGTATCAGGTAATAACCGAAGCCGTGTACCAGATAAGTTTTTAAGAATCCCTCGTTAATGTATTTTTCAACTTCTTCGATAGAGGTGAAAGCATTGTCTCCTATATAGCGTATCCAGCCTTTAGTTTGCGTCAAGGCGAGGATAAATGGCGCATCATCGATGCTCAGCGTATCCACGACCGTGCGCTCGGTTGTCGCGAGAGTCGCTGTCACTGGCCAGGCAAGGGTCTGTTAACCCTCAACAAAACGGTTTGCTTTGACATCCTTACGCACCTTATCTGCATCAAACACTTTACCGTTCATGGCGATATACACTCCGGGCTTGGCGCACTGGGCTGCTGCCAGCGCGCAGCCGATATTGAAGGCAGCATCGCTG
>JAHHOC010000400.1 GCA_018677115.1 Arenicella sp.
CTCACAGATAGACGCGGCGGCCGGCAGCATAACGCTGAATGCCGGGCAGAACTTCGCTCTGGGTGATGCAGCGAGCGCAGGTACGTCTTCAATTACCGGTGGTGGTGATTTGGCCATCTCCGCCGGCGGAACAATTGACCTCAGTGGCGGCACAGCGGGAGCCCAAGCCGGGAGCGCCATAATTGAAATAACAGGCGACGCCAGCCTCATGGCTACCGGCGACATCTCCCTGCTGGCCGGCAGTGTAGCGGACGCAGATGTTGGAGTTGCTGCAGAGAATATTAGTCTGGATTCCGGTGCCGATATATTACTGCAGGGCGGCACCGCTACCGGCGCAGATGTGCTGGTGGACGCCAATGGAACGGCCGACCTGAATGCCACTGGCGACCTGACTGTACAGGGTGGTAGCGCGGTCGGCGCCAACGCAATTGTTTTGTCCAACTCACTAACCACTATTAACATTGGTGCCGCCTCGGTTAGCCTGCTTACTGACACCGGTCAGGCCCTGCTCAATGTGTTGGACGGTGCTGCTGGAAGCACAGTGAATATTACTACACCAGGTGCCTGCGTTAATTGTGTTCAGGTAGCACTCGCCGATCCCGAAGGCATTGTTGCCGATGTAATCAATATTTACGGGCAACCCGAAGAGCCGGTTCCACCAACTGTTGAACCACCGGAAGTCGTCGTTGAATCGCCGGATCCAGTTGTAGAGGATCCAGTAGTAATCGCTCCCCCACAACCAACTCCGGAACCGGAAGACGAAGTTATCCCTGAGCCTGAGGAGATGACTCCTCCGGATGATATTATTAACGAGGTTCTGGTGCTGAACAGCAATGATGACGAGACAGATTTGGGACAGCAAAGCGCTGCAACCGAGAGCACCGGGGAAGATGATGAAGGCGAAGCAGAAGAGGAACCAACTCAATGCAGAGCCTGAGTCTGCTGGGCTACTCTGGGCACTAGGCTGGCAACCTCATCAGTTATACAACCAGGATAGAACTGTCACTATTTGGTATGACTTGATCCACCCGCCTCCCCTCCGATAAGCAACACCGCCACAACGCAGTTTCTGTTGGTCCGCAGGCGCGCAGATCAGAATGCGGGTTCCGCACAGCACAATTCGATTCAGGAGTTAACGTAACGCTGGAACGATTGCCGCCTCGGCTTGTTCCCGGGAATCCCCTAGCCCACAGTGGATGTCCATGCTTGTTCTAAGTAATTGATCTTCGATCTGAATAACCTGTCAATAGATTGATGTACATCAAAAAGCCCGCTTTACACTTTGATTATTATGAATCCACGTAAATTGGGGCGCTGCTAAACGATATCGACGGCAAACTGAAATTGATAATTTTTGGGTTTGTGCTATATAAATAAGGCATTGGGGCACAATAAGGTTACTAAAATAATAAAAACCGGCGATCCGTGAGCTTTCGGGCTTGTGGATACGCAAAATACTAAACAATCGAAACCGAAAGTCTGCACCGTTGATGATGGGTATCAATGGAAAACCGGTTTCGCCTTTTTTGATCAGGGGTTTGCAAACATGAAAGCATCGGAAGACAAACCGGCGCAGGAAGCCGGAAATATGGAAAGCCAGAAGGTTGGAGCGCTAAAGAGCGTCGCTGGCACACAGGATCAGGTTTCAATTCTTGTAACCGGTGGCGCGGGCTATATAGGTGCTCACACCTGCAAGGCGTTGGCGGAGCAAGGATTTATTCCGGTCGTATATGACAACCTGGTAAACGGCCATCGCGAGGCGGTTCGCTGGGGGCCATTTATCGAAGGCGATCTCAGCGATTACGACTTGCTGGATAAGGTCATAAAAGAACATTCAATACAGGCCGTTATTCACTTTGCCGCGTTCGCCTATGTTGGCGAATCCATGCGCGAACCGGGCGATTACTTCCGCAACAACGTATCAAATTCACTGACCCTGCTCGAAGCGATGCGCGACAACGGCGTGAACACAATTGTGTTCTCGTCGACCTGCGCTGTTTATGGCGTGCCTGCGGTTTTGCCCATCGACGAAACCAGCCCGCAGTGTCCGGTAAATCCATACGGCGAATCCAAACTGTTCGTGGAACGCATGCTGCATTGGTTTGGCACCGCGCACGGGATGCGCGCCGTCTGCCTGCGTTATTTCAATGCGGCCGGTGCAGATCCGGATGGTGAAATTGGCGAAGATCATGACCCTGAAACCCATCTGGTGCCGCTTGTCATCGAGGCAGCCATGGGGACGCGCGCATCCATCGCCATTTACGGTACTGAGTATGAAACGCCAGATGGTACTGCGATAAGGGATTATATCCATGTGACCGATCTCGCAGATGCGCATGTGCGCGCAATCCGTCATCTGCGCAGCGGAGGCGATAGCCTGCATCTCAATCTAGGCACCGGACACGGTCATTCGGTTCGCGAGGTTATTGACGCCGTGACCCGATATTCGGGTGCAACGATTTCGGTACGCGAGTGCCCGCGCCGCCCGGGCGATCCAGCGGAGTTGGTTGCAGATGCAACCCGCGTCAAAGATGTGCTCGGTTGGGTACCCCGCTGGTCCTCACTTGAGCAAATTGTTGAAACAGCCTGGCATTGGCACACACGGCGCAGAGCCGTTGCCAATCGCAATGTAGCACGGGATGCCCGCGTCGCCCATGGCAATCGATCGGTCTCGAAATAACCGGGCAGTCATT